>NZ_JBFSUX010000002.1:0-244656 GCF_041467595.1 Vibrio sp. 10N.247.311.13
CGCTTGTACGGTGGTGTGAGAGGACGGAGGCCGTGAGGCCTCCTCCTACTCGATTCGACGATTATTTGAGGAAGACAACCGACGGTGTCATTCGAAACAGGTTCTGAGTGTTTGAACGGAGCAATTCGTCCTTAATATGTGAACAGTGATATTTTACTTGGTTCCATGATTGTTCAAACAAAATACTTAACATCTCTATTTTTGTGACTTACGCATAAGAAAGCGCTTTCTTTGGTGGGGTTGATCACGGTTTATATTCACGAGATCGATTTATACTCTTTCCATACCAACTGAGCGGTTAAAGCCAATAAGGTTAAGAGTGCATAGTGAATGTGGGCTTAGATTTGATCTTCTTTAAATCTGTTCGATTGGTTTTTTTAAGAAAAATAAAGAAAGCGCTTTCTTTGTGAAAGTATAATTTGGAACATGGAGTTATTATGAAACTTTCTAAGCTTACCCTTGCTTGTTTAGTCGCTACAGCTGGCTTGTCTACTGCACCTGCTGTACATGCCGAAAAATCGGATGGATTTGAATTTCACGGTTATTTCCGTGCTGGTGTTCTATTCAGTGAAAATGATGATTTTAAACGAGCAAAGTTCCCAGCATCTAAAGAGCGTTTAGGTCGATTGGGTGTTGAGTCGGATAGCCACTTTGAAGTTGCACTGCAGAAAAATTTTGAGAATGACGGTGGTCAGAAAATTCGAATCAAAACACGAGCAGCAGCCAACAATGCGGAATATGCAACCAACCAACTTGGTGCCAATGCCGATGCAACCAACAGCGAAATTGGTATGGCAGAAACTTTTGTCGAGTTTGAAGGTGTATCTGAAACCGGTGTTGTATGGGGTGGTAAGCGCTTTTATGGTAAAGATAATTACATCTTTATGACCGACTTTTTCTACACGGATATGTCAGGTACTGGTGTTGGTATTGAAGGTGTTGAGCTAGGTGGTAATAAGTGGGACTTTGCTTATATTGCAAGCGATGACTCTGGCGATACAAGTTTCTGGGGTGACAGCAACAACATCATGCATGCACTTCATGCTGGCGTGAACTTTGGCAGTGTTGAGCTTCACGCTATGGCTAAGTATATGCCAGACAATATGGTCGATTTAGGTTTTGGTAATGGCCCAGAAGCATTCGCTGAGAATGGCTATGAAATGACGGCAATTGTTCACACTGAGTCTGTCTTTGGGTTGTCAGATAAAGGTTTTACAAAATACATCGCGCAGGCTGGTAAAGGCTTAGGTTCAGGTAACCTTTTAGGCGGTACTCTTACGACTTACAACACGTACAAGCCTGGTAGCGACTATCAAAGTTGGTTAACGACAGGCACGGGCTGTGGTACGTCTTGTTTGAAGGCTGTTGATGAAAACGATGTATCGCTACGTGCTTTAGCATGGGGTGGGTACTTTTTTGAAAATGGTGTGAATATTTTCCACTCTCTTCAAACCCAGTACAACGATTTTGACAATGGTGACACAGACGGCTGGGTATCAGCAATGGTGCGACCAACGTTCCCAATTTCAGAAAACTTCTTTATCGCTACCGAAGCTGGTTACATGTACAACTACGAAGACCGTAATGGTGAGTCAAAGAATTCTTATGATTACAAGCTAACAGTAGCACCGACTCTAGTTGTGCACTCTGGCTTCGGTCCATCTCCAGAAATTCGCTTCATGGCATCTTACCTTGATGGTGAAATGCAAGATGGTACGGGTAAAGAGGGCGACTTTGTTGTAGGTATTCAAGCTGACATGTGGTGGTAGAATTTTTTACCTTCGGGTCTTAAGTGATATCGAGCATACCGGGGGAGTGGTATGACGGCCTTGCCTTTAGGGCGGGCAAGGTTCTCGATATCCTATTTATTGCAATAGTTGAGCTCTTTCCTAGCAGCACAAAGAGTTTCATTTTTATTGCTATGAGTCTTCCATATTTGAGTTTCGTTTCAAATGTGTTCTTGCCAAAGATACTCATCGACCGCTTCGAAAGGAGCGGTTTTTTTATGTGTGACATATCTAATCTTTTAAGGCTTAAGGCTTAAGGTTTAAGGTTTAAGGGGGAAAGGGTTATGAGTTATGGGAAGAATGTTGCTTTCTAAATTCGCGAGGGCTGCATCCATTTTGGGCCTTAAAACATTTGGAGAAATAGTTGCTGTCAGAAAAGCCGCAAGACTCAGCAATGTGTTGGATGCTTTTGTTGTCGTTTAATAATAAGGATGCCGAGTGTCGAATTTGAAGGTCTTTGACGTATTGGTTTGGGGATGTATTTAAAAACTGCCTGAATAACCTTTCTAGTTGCCGCTTGCTGATATAGGCCGCTTGCGCAATGGTTTCTGTATCTAATCCTACTTCTTTGTAATGACGGTCAATATGTGCGAGAGCACGGCTCAATGCCAGGGTTGTTTTTGGTAAGCTATGGGTCTGTTCTTGATATCGCCGAGCAAGTTCTATCGCAAGTTGCTGCATTGTGCTCGTCAATATGATTTCAAACCCCTGTTCTGCGTTGTCGTATTCCGATTTGATTTGTTGTAGAAGTCCATTGATTCGTTTCAACTGAGAAAGTGATAACGTAAGCTTTGCTTGATATTCAGATGCTTGTCGAGCAATTGGTTCTACCTTGAAAAGCGCTTGATAACCTGGCATTTGACGCATTGAAGGGACCTCAAAAAAAGGCAATGCCGTATCAAACATCAAGTTTACAATCTTCAGTTTATTTACTTCACAAAATCCATGTTCAATATCCCCATTAATAACAAATACATCTCCTGTACTTAAAGGGTAAGTGTGGCTAGCTACCGTATGCTTTCCACTACCACTCACAACTAAGAAAAGTTCAGAAAAGTCATGGCTATGTACGTCAAAGTCGAAATCGTGATGACCATCGACATAGGCAAATTTTATCTGAGGATATCTCTGATGACTTTGGAGTCTAAACTTGGTTTTCATGTCGCTATTTTACCTATTTCTGTCGCTTATTTGGTAGTTAAACGCCGTGGTTAAGATTACTATTTTTTGAACAAAGACAATATTAACTTTTAGAGCGAGAGGTCAAATTTTTGCTCTAAGTAAAAAAATAGTAGGACTTTAAATGAATACTGTGGAAATTCTCGAAGCACAGAAGCAGCTTGCACCCATAAGTCGACAAGCGGCTACTGAGGGCATTGTGCTACTAAAAAATAGTGATTCAATATTGCCATTGCAGGCTAGTGATACGGTGTCTCTTTTTGGTCGCTGTCAGATTGATACCTACCGAAGTGGCACTGGATCTGGTGGAGCTGTGAATGTCCCTTATTCCGTTAATGCATTACAGGGCTTGTATGAGAATCCAAACATCAATCTTAATCTCAGTTTGGTGGAGGTATACAAACGTTGGGTCAAGGACAACCCGTTCAATGACGGAGGAGGTGGTTGGGCAGCAGAACCTTGGTTTCAAGATGAAATGCCTCTTTCAAATTCAGTTGTGATGGATGCCGTTGCCAAATCTAACAAAGCCGTTATTTTTATCGGTCGAACGGCGGGTGAAGATCAAGATAATGCACAGCAGCAAGGCAGTTACAATTTAACCGCGCTAGAAATACAAATGTTGGAGAAAGTGACAGAATATTTTGATGATGTCATTGTGATACTGAACGTGACCAACATAATCGATATGTCATGGACAAGTTCACTTAAAGGTTCTGCTGCGATTAAGGCTGTTCTGTATAGTTGGGCCGCAGGTATGGAAGGTGGGCATGCTTTAGCTGATGTTTTATCAGGTGATGTTAGCCCGAGTGGACGTTTGACCGACACTATTGCGCACTCTTTATCTGATTATCCTTCCAGCGCTAGCTTCGGAAATAAAGAGCGTAATCTGTACCAAGAGGATATCTATGTCGGGTATCGGTATTTTGAAACTTTCAATCCTAAAGCTGTTCAATTTGAGTTTGGTTTTGGGCTGTCCTACACCCGCTTTTCCAATAAATTAAATGCATTGACGACTCTTGGTTCCGGCTCTGAACAAGAGTTGGTCTTCGATATTGAAGTTAAAAACATAGGCGAGAAATACAGTGGTAAGGATGTGGTTCAACTGTATGTTGAATCGCCTCAAGGTCACCTTGGTAAGCCTTCACGAGCACTGATCGGTTTTGTGAAAACACCGACCTTGGACCCGCAAGATACGGTGTGTTTGACTATTTCATGTCCTCTATCTTCCTTCGCATCATTTGATGACTCCGGTAAAACGGGACACCCAAATAGTTACGTACTTGAAGCTGGAGAATATCACTTTTATCTAGGAGGAAGTGTTCGCCAGGCAAAGCTTGTTAGTGAGAGCGTTAAAATAGAAGAGCTGTTAGTTGTTGAGCAATTAACGGAAGCACTTGCTCCTGTCACCGGATTTAGTAGGTTGATCCCAAAAGGCAACGAGGAAAATGGTGTTTACAGTTGCGATTACGAATCTGTGCCGCTGCGAACTATTGATTTGAGTAAACGTATTCTGAGTGAGCTTCCAAGCTCTATTCCTCTTGGTGAAGATACGGGCATTCGTTTACTGGATGTTAAGCAGGGGCGAGCGAACATTGACGAATTTATCTCGCAAATGACCGTAAAGCAGTTAGCGACAATTGTTCGTGGGGAAGGTATGTGCAGCCCTAAGGTGACGCCAGGTACTGCTGCTGCTTTTGGGGGTGTTTCGCCGAGCTTATTTGATTTAGGTATCCCTGTCGTTGCAGCTGCTGATGGTCCGTCTGGTATCCGAATGGACAGCGGACATAAAGCATCTCAAGTCCCAATTGGTACATTATTAGGCTGTACATGGAACCCAGAACTGAATGAGAAACTATTTCATTTAGTGGGGAAAGAGATGCAAGCCAATCATATTGATACGTTGCTTGGTCCTGGGATTAACATCCACCGCCACCCTTTGAATGGTCGAAATTTTGAGTATTTCTCAGAAGATCCATTTCTCTCAGGGGTAATAGCTGCATCTCAAACTCTTGGTCTTAAAGCTGCAGGAGTATCTGGCACAATCAAGCATTTGGTGGCGAATGATCAAGAAACGTCACGGTTTGATGTTGATAGTGTTATATCTCAAAGAGCACTTCGTGAGATTCATCTGAAGCCTTTTGAAATAGCGGTAAAACAAGGAGGAGCTTCGAGTGTTATGACCTCCTACAACCCTATTAATGGTCACTGGGCTGCATCCAATTACGACCTCAATACTACGATTCTTCGTGGGGAGTGGGGTTATAAAGGGATAGTGATGACGGATTGGTGGGCAAAAATGAATGACCCAATCAAAGGTGGCTCTGAAAGTCGAAGTTACACATCCTTTATGCTTCGCTCTCAAAATGATCTTTATATGGTTGTTGAGCATGATGGTGCGGAAAATAACGTGTCGAATGACGATACGTTACAGGCGCTTGAAAACGGAACGTTGAGCTTAGGGGAGTTGCAACGAAGCGCGATGAATATTTGTCGTTTTATTATGGACTCTCCAGCAATGGGTCGCCCATTAGTCGCTTTTGATCCAGTTAAGAGCTTTGAGGCGACCCAAAATCTTAATAAACAACAGAGTAAAACTGATGGAGACTTTTGCTCTCTGACGGCAGAGCAACATGCAATAGTATTACCACTTAATATCAGAGAAAACCGTAGCATTGTTTTGGAAGTTAAACAGGCTGGTGTGTATCGATGTGCAGGTATTGTTAACTACGATAGTGGCACTTTGGCTCAATCTGCGTGTAGTTTAAGTCTCAATAACGTGTACGCGATGTCTCTATCAGTGAATGGTACTAATGGCGAGACAGTTTCAGTTGAGGGGCTCTCCGTTAAGCTTGATAAAGGCTTTTATTCTTTGGATATTGAATTCATCAAATTAGGCTTAGAATTGGAGCAATTAGTATTTTCGTTTATGCCTGAATAGGGCTAAGGGATAACAGTCGTTTATTTAACTCTCGTTGCTCAAAAAAGAGGTAAAGTGAGAGAAAATAAACGACTACTTTGAGGTTGAGTTATTGTGCTTTTTGATATTGCTTCATCGCGTCAACAAAGGAGTTTCGCATCCCTTCGATTCCTAATCGCTCAGATTCTTCAACGTAAGTCAGTGCTGCACTAAAATCTCCAGATGAAACCGAGTTTTCTATAAGAGTTTGATAAACCTCTTTCTTATTCAGTGTATTTTCCGTTAATAAATCTGATTGGGCTACGGTTGATTCTGGAATAATTTGTTGAACTCGCTTTTGACGGTTTTGTTCTTCAACAACGGTGGTTACCGCTGTGAATTTAAAATCAAAGGAGACTTTCCCGATTGCAGAATGAGGGATGGCGTAGTCCGTGTTATGAGCGATGTTTGCCTGGATATCACCAGAACGTATCGCCATATCACTTGGTCTTTCGACAGGAGTTGTTTCCGCGAGTGCTTCGCTGGTTGTGAATACGACCAAGTAAGCAGGAGCCTCGCCGTTTAAGTAACGTTCTTGCAGTTCGATTTGCGCGCCATATTGTGCACCATCAAGCAGGCTAAGTGGTTGGTACTTAATACTTTCATTGCCAATGACATCTAGCGGCTGGTAATTTTTGTCTAAGACTAAAAGTGACGGAACGAATGCTGAATAACTAGCATTTGAAGTCACTGAAAAACGAATAGCATCTAGTGTTGCAGGAAGCTTTAGCCCTCCAGCAAAGGATCGGCCCGATTTGAACTCGATCTTAGGGCTTGCTGTGGTGATCGAAACAGATGTTTCTTCTGGGTTCGTAACGCTTTGATATTGAATTGTACTCAGGTTTTCACAGCAGTTTTCGTTGTTCTGTAGTGACTCTAGCCCCGGAGAAGTTTTGTGGTAGCTAACCGGTGACTCTGTCACTGTTGAACAGGCGCTTAGTGCGAATACCGCTGGTAGAATTGCTAAATATTTCATAATTTCTCACAGTTAAAAAAGCATATCTGATTCAGAGTGCCTGATTGATAATAGAGACACACTACAAGAAAGCGCTTTCTTTTTGAGTGGCGAACACCAAATTTAAAGAAATACTCGCTAATAATTAGTACGAATTAGGTAACAGGCTGCCGTTGGGCTGTTACCTAGATTGAAAGTTAACGAGATACCGAACTTAACAACTGAGTAAAGCGTTGCCATGATTTTTGGTCAGCTTCATGTTGATAGTTATTCGATCCGAATACTGTGAAGGCGTGTGGCGCACCACTATAAGTGATCATCTCATGCGGAACTTTGGTTGATTCAAGTTGAGCGGCGAGGCTTCCAAAGTCGTGCATTGAAATCATGGCATCAGCCGTGCCGTGGAACACGACTACGGGAGCTTTAGTCTGCGAGTAGTCTTGACCTTTTGGTGTTGATAAACCGCCATGGAAGGTGACATAAGCCTTCGAAGGAATGCCCGCACGAGCGGCTTCCAATACAGCGGCTCCGCCGAAACAGTATCCCATCATTACGTTGTTATCTAAGTTGCCGCCAAGTCTTTTCGCTTCCATGGCACCAGCGTTGAGCAACGTACGCATTTTTTCTCTGTCTTTATACAGCTCGCCTGTATGTTGCTTTTTATCTTTCACTTCCGTAGGGCGAATGCCTTTACCAAATAGGTCGATGGCGAACACGTTGTAACCGAGTTCGTTGAGCATCTCAGAACGTTTCTTTTCGTAATCGGTTAAGCCATCCCAATCGTGTATTAGCAGTACCAAAGGCGCTTGGTCACTGGCTTCACTCCAATAACCTTCGTAATCCATCCCATCGACTTGGTAAGTGACGTTTTCTCCTGATATCGCAGAGAAGGGCAGTAAAACTGAAAACAGGCCGAGCGTAGTGAGTTTTTGCATGCGTAATTCCTTTCGATGACAATTGACGTTCCAATCGAAAGTATAGATAACGCGATGATTCTCGCCAGATTTCTGTCTCTAACTTGAAATGTCTGGCAGGGATAGCAGGTGGCTATTACTGATAAACAGCCATCGAAAGGGAGTGCGATGGCTGTTCATGATGCGCTGAGAAATTCTCAGTTCGCAGAAACGCGGGGCATTAGAGTAGAAAAGAACGGATTACTACCAAGTAGCGTTATCAGCGGTGTGGCTACTTCGAAGTTCTGGGTACTTACGTTGATAGCGCGGCAACATCGACTCATTACCTAAGATGCCACCTTGATGGATATAGATGACGGTTTTGGTTGGGTTCTCTTCTTGCCATTGCTCTAAGCATTGCCACATTAATGGGTCGTAGAGCAGGTCGAATTCAATATCAGTTTGTTCTTGTAGATCCAACCAAGTTTGATAGTCCTGCTGGTACAACTTACCAAAGTGGTGTTTGGCTTTAAGCGGTAATATCTGCGGGTGATCGGTTTCGCCAAGCTCGTTGAACTGTTGCGTTAGGTAATCACTGCCGCCAACACATGCACAGGTTAATACCGGGATGTTGTGTAGTTTTAAATGCTTATGTAGATACAGAGCCGTGCTGCCTGTGCCTGCTGGCAGTGCCACAACAAAATCGTATTGGTTTTCAAAGCGAGTCCAGCTCAGTATTTCCATCGCCAGTTGTTTTACGCCATATTCAGAAAGCTGAGAGCGTCCACCTTCTGGTAACACAATGCATTGTGAGTCAGGTTGTCTTACTTGCTCAATATACTCTTGTGGATGAAGCTCAGAGCCTGTTTCTTTGACTGAAATAACCTCAGCCCCGAGATCGATAGCGCCACGGTAGTTGCCGAGTGGGCGTTCTTGTAGCCATCGAGGTAGGTGATCAACGTAAAACTCAAGCGTCCAACCTTTGATTTTTGCAAGTGCGGCTAGCGAGAACAATGAGTTGGCTTGAGCGGAACCATAGCTTATTAGGGTGGTAGTGCTTGGGTGCTCGTCTTCCAGCAGCTTCATGAACTTGCGGGCTTTGTTACCGCAAAAGTGTGAGTGAAGTTGATCGTCACGCTTTAAGAAAAAGGTGTGGTCGTTAAATTGATGCTGAGTTACAGGGCTATTATTTAGTTTCATCGCACTTAAACAAAATGCTGACTAAAGAGCCAGCATTTTTAAATCAAATAGGACGGACGAGTATCTAGTAGCCAGAGGCGGCTGTAAACCAACTAAATCAAGTTTTCGTTCGATATTGACGCGGATGAATCGGCTTGAAAGGTGATCTTGGCTGTGCATCCACCACAGCTGCGATTAAACAATTCAAAGTCCCAATGAAAACGCTGACACAAGTCATCGACAATCAACAAACCTAGCCCGTGTCCATTCGGGTTGTATTGCTCCTGCAGGCCTTCGCCTTGGTCTTCAATAATAAGACTGTCTTGAGAAAGGGTAATAGTTACTGTACCGCTATTAGTGGCTGCAATCGCGTTTCTTAACAAGTTACCGACCAACATATTCATTATCGCGCTGGTGGCCTGAATTGTGGGTTCTGATTGAACTTGTAAGGTTATCGCGACTTCCTTCTCGTCAGCCTGCAACGAATTTTTAGAAACGATAGTCTCTAGCTCTTGCTGGCTGAATAAACGTAGCGGTGCATCGTCACTGTTTCTTTCATAGCGAACGAGACCAAGCAGTGCATCGACCATTTCAGACATTTGAACAATGGCTTCATCAATACGTTCAACCTGACGAGATTGAAATTCGGTTGTTTCGCTTCTCAGTAACAGTTTGTTGGCACCACGAGCAACAGTCAACGGAGTTCTTAGTTCATGACTTGAGTAGCGTGCGAAAGCTTGCTCGCGTTTTACTAGAGAATTGATTTCTCTTCTGTATTGATTGAGTTGATCCGTCAACTGACGAAACTCCACCGCCGCATCGTCATTCACTCCAAATTCTTCGTTTAGATTGAGCTTATTGGATTCAAGCTGTTCAGACAGGGAGTTGAAGGGCTCAATCAGCCGTTTAGACAACCGATAGAGCAGAGCTCCGAAGCTGAATATTAGAATAGAGAGAAGGGCTAATACAAATGTGGTGGCATAAACGAGCTCAAAGACACTAAGCTCGACACGGTCTATTTCAGAAAGCAGAACAATAGGGTGAGTTCTACCTTCATGAGTATACTCGCCTACATAGACCATACGAGATTCTGGATCTTCACCGACCTCACCAATGAAATTTTCTTTGCCTTCAATATACTTTAAATACTTTTTCGGTAGATAGGAAAGATCGTTGTAAGCGATAGTCAGGTCATCAATACGAAGCTCTCCACTTTCACCTGACTGGAATAACCCGACTGCATAGTTGCGGTCAATTAGGATGCGTCTTTCACCCACGCGGTCTTCCGACAAGTACAGGGCTGTGATAAATACCACATAGACAAATGCCGACACAATTACGGCCATTAACCCAAAGAAAACCGCTAAGCGGCCCGTTAGGGTTTTTGTGCTTGTAAGAACATTTGAAATCAATTCGATGGCTCCAATCGGAAGCCAACTTTAGGCACCGTAATTAACATCTGAGTGTCGAAAGGCTTGTCGAGTTGATTACGTAACTGATAAATGTGACTGCGCAACACATCATTGTTGGGTTCGTTTTCTTCCCATAACTTGTAGGAAATAGCTTCACGAGTGACTACTTCAGGTGCGCTTTGGCACAGCATCTCAAGTATGGTGTAAGTGGTTGGGTTGAGCGCTAGTAGTTTATCTTGGCGGTAAGCTTTACGGGTTTTTTGGTCGATGGTGAGTTCATCGAACTGAAGTTTTGAAGAGGCGACTTTTCCGCGGTAACGACGGACTAACGCGTTCATTCTTGCTTCTAGAATATCCAAATCAAATGGCTTGGTGAGGTAATCATCGGCACCGTGTTCAAAGCCTTTCAGCATATCTTCTCGGCTATCTAAGGCGGTCAGCATCAAAATAGGTGTCGCGTTACCTTGGTCTCGCAGTTTATTACAAACCGTTAGGCCGTCCATTCTCGGTAACATTAGATCCAATATGATGATATCAAATGAGTTTTCCAACGCGAGTTGTAGGCCAAGTTCACCGTTGTCTGCGTAATCGAGTTCCATGCCAATACACTCAAAATAATCAAACAAGACACCTGCAATTTCACGGTTATCTTCGACTAATAGAACTCGTTTCATTTTGATTCTCATACAGAAATAGACAGTAACATTATCCTGAGTGAGCGTGAAAAATATGTCAATAACATAACTTTCACTTATGGGAGGGTAGATTGGCTTCAGATTAAAAAATAGAAGAACGTATTATGTCTGAACTTCATATTAGCCGCCCTAAGATATCTACATCGCAGATCAATCCTGCGGTCTCTTTGTCTATCATTGTGCCTTTTTACGATGAACAAGAGGTATTGGAAGAGTTCCACTCTCGCCTTACCAAGGTGCTTGATAGCTTACCGATCACGAGTGAGATTGTTTATGTCGACGATGGCAGCAAAGACAACAGCTTGGACTTGGTGAGTTCATTCACTTCAATCAATAGCTCAATTTCTGTGATTGGTTTAAGCCGTAACTTTGGTAAAGAGTCAGCCATGAGTGCTGGTCTTGAGCATTGCCGAGGACAAGCGGTGATCTTGTTAGACGCAGACCTGCAAGATCCGCCGGAGCTGATCCCACAAATGGTTGCCAAGTGGCGCGAAGGCTATGACGTTGTGAATATGCAGCGCAGCCAGCGTGATGGTGAAACGTGGTTTAAGAAGTTTTCAGCAGCAAGCTTTTACAAAGTCATGAACGTGGCAGCGAAGATCGATGTTCCAGAAAATGTCGGTGATTTCCGACTGTTAAGCCGAGAGGTTGTCGACCATATCAACCAACTGCCTGAACGTAATCGCTACATGAAAGGTATTTTCTCATGGCCGGGTTTTAGGCAAGCAACGATTCAGTTTAAGCGCGATGCTCGCTTCTGTGGCGAGACGAAATGGAACTACCTGAAACTCATCGGATTGGCGATGGATGGCATCACATCATTTTCTATCCGCCCACTGCGTATTGCGACGGCCGTTGGTGGATTAGTGGCGCTTACCGCTTTTGTGTATGGCGTCTTCATCGTGTTCAAAACCATGATGTTTGGTGAGCCTATCACGGGCTATCCGTCAATGATGGTCGTACAGCTTGCCCTTGGCGGTATCCAACTGTTGTGTATTGGTTTAATGGGAGAGTACATAGGTCGTATTTTCATTGAAACCAAGAATCGTCCTTTGTATCTGATCCAATCGGTGGTCGATACACCGGCATTAAAAACACATTTTAAATTAGAGGAGTCAGCATGAGCCTGAACCGAACGCACCTATGGTACTTGTTGGCTTTTGCATTGGTTTTAAGGCTTTTATCTTTGGCAACCTATCCATTAATGGATACCACAGAAGCGCGCTATGGCGAAATGGCACGTCTGATGGTGGAAACTGGGAATTGGTTAACGCCTCAGTTTGATTACGGTATTCCTTTCTGGGGTAAGCCACCGTTGTTTACATGGATGAGCGCTGCTGGTATTGAGTTGTTCGGCCTGAGTGAGTTTGCCGTTCGCGCACCACATTGGTTAGCGGGTGTAGCAACGATTTTGTTGACCGCTTACATGGCGAAACGAACAGGGCAAAGTGCGTTGGTTGCCGCGGTAGTGTTGGCGACATGTGGTATTTTCTCTATTGCGGCAGGTGCTGTGATGACAGACATCGCGTTAACCTTAGCGATGACTATTGCCATGCTGGGTTTCTACCTATGTTGGCTAGGAGGAGAAGCGGGGAAGGGTGAAGGGAGTGCGAAGACTAATCGGTCTTGGGGTTATGTTGGTTTCATTGGTTTAGCATTAGGCTTGCTGGCAAAAGGGCCGGTAGCGATTGTCATCATGGGTATCGCAGTTTTCCCTTGGTTGGTATTACAACACTGCTTCTTTGGTGCTTTCAAAGCGCTTTGGCAACGTTTCCCATTGTTGTCTGGTTTAGGTGTGATGTTAGCGATTGCTCTACCTTGGTACATCATGGCTGAAATGGCAACACCGGGTTTCATTGATTACTTTATTGTTGGCGAGCACTTTAAGCGTTTTGTTGTGAGTGGTTGGGAGGGCGATTTATACGGTTCTGCCCATGACCAAGCAAGAGGCATGATTTGGATTTTCTGGATTCAAGCGGCTGCGCCGTGGTCGATTGTGTTGCCTATTTTGACTTTCGCCCGTCGTAAGAAAATCGCAGAAGTTAACGCTGAACATAGTGGATTGTTTTCATTCCTCGTGTGTTGGTTGGTCTCTCCTCTGATTCTTTTTACCATGGCGGGTAATATTCTTCCTGCCTATGTGTTGCCAGGCATTCCTGCCCTTGGCTTGTTGGTGGCAATGCTTGTAGTAGAAAAAGATAAGAAGTGGTTCTCGAGTGTGGCTTTAGTGCTACCTGTGTTGCTAATGATTGCAATGGTCTACCTCAACTTAGGCAAAGCGAATGAGAAAAGTGACCGTATTATCTTCGAACAGATTACGGATGAAGCGCCGAGCTTTTATGTCGGTAAACGACCGTTCTCCGGGCAGTTTTACAGTCATGGACAAGCGAAAAAGTTACTCGATGTTGAACAGTTAGATGGTATCGACAAGTTCTATCTGATTGGTAAAAGAGCGGAAGTAGAAACCAAGATTAAAGACAACGCGTTAACCTGTATTTTAGAACCGACGGTGAAGATCAAGCGCGCTCTATTTAGTTGTCATAGCCAAAATATCAAACCAAATCTATCGTTGAGCCATATTCGAAGTGATGGCGATGTTCAATTTTAACTCGTCATCGAGACTGTTTAGCCACAAGTTCGACGCGCTAAACAAAAAACTACAACCTCACCATAAGATGATTAAATTCGCTATGGTGGGGGCGGGTGGCTTTGTTGTCGATTGTGCCGTGTTTGCATTGCTGCATTACGTTATTGGACTGCCTTTGATGAGTGCTCGAATTGGTTCTTTCATCGTAGCTGCAACGACAACTTGGTTTGGAAATCGAGTGTTGACCTTTGAGCTCAAAGGGCAGGGGAGTTGGTCCGAAAAGCTGATTCAGTGGCAAAAGTTCATGCTGTCAGCATCGATATCGGCGATACCTAATTTGCTGTGCTTTAAGTTGATGACGGAGTTACTCCCTGCATTTACTGGGGCAGTGTTTATCGCAATGGCGGTTGGCATCTTGGTGGGCATGGTCAGTAACTATTTGCTTAGTCAGTATTGGGTGTTCACACGTTAAGCTCCCTAGTAGCAGACACAAAAAAGCGCAGCTAAATAGCTGCGCTTTGTGTTTTTACGATAGCGAAGTAAACTGGTTCGCGATATTAGCGTTGTGCTGCGCGCTGGCGGTTCTTGCCGTTACCCGCAGGTTTGCCACCTTGACCATTGCCCGTTTTGTTACTGTTTGGTTTGCCATTTCCGCCGCCATTACCTTGCGATTGCTGACCTCCAGGGCCTTTCTTAATAAAGCCAGTCGCTGGTTTACGACCATTGCCATTACCGCCACCTTGGTTAGCATTGCCTTGGCTACCGTTGCCGTTACCAGTCGGCTTCTTGCCACCCGGTTTCTTACCAGAGTGGTTACGTGGGCTTTCGCCACCAAGACCTGGCTGAGACTTGCTGTGCTTAGTAGCAAAGCGCTGTGAACCGTGACGACCAGACTTACGACGTTGTGCTGGTGTTTGTGCATCAAAGTCTTCTGCTGGTACTAGGCAGTTTGCTTTATCACCGATCAAGTGCTGTTTACCCATGCTGATCAGCGCTTCACGGATGATCTTCCAGTTTTCAGGATCGTGGTAACGAAGCAGTGCTTTATGCAGACGACGTTGACGATCACCTTTAGGCACTGGCACATCTTCACGCTTCTTATATTTCACGCGCTTCAGAGGGTTAGTCTCTGAGTAGTACATCGACGTTGCATTACACATTGGCGATGGGTAGAAGTTCTGTACTTGGTCACACTCGTAGTTGTGCTTTTTCAGCCACATTGCAAGGTTAAGCATGTCTTCATCTTCTGTGCCCGGGTGAGCAGATATAAAGTAAGGAATTAAGTACTGTTTCTTACCGGCTTCAGCGCTGTACTTCTCGAACATCTCTTTGAAACGATCGTAAGTGCCCATGCCCGGCTTCATCATCAGATCCAGTGGGCCTTTTTCAGTATGCTCTGGAGCAATCTTCAAGTAACCACCAACGTGGTGAGTCACAAGCTCACGAACGTATTCTGGAGATTCAATCGCTAAGTCGTAACGTACACCAGAAGCGATCATGATCTTCTTAACACCCGGTACTTTTCTCGCAGAGCGGTACAGGTCGATAGTGTGTTGATGGTCTGTGTTTAGCTTTTCACAGATTTTCGGGAACACACATGATGGACGACGACAGTTAATTTCAGCTTTTGGATCTGAACAACCTAAACGGTACATGTTCGCCGTTGGGCCGCCCAAGTCAGAAATAGTACCTGTGAAGCCCGGTACTTTATCTTTAATGTCTTCGATCTCATCCAAGATAGATTCTTTCGAACGGTTCTGAATGATGCGACCTTCGTGCTCTGTGATTGAACAGAAAGAACAACCACCAAAACAACCACGCATGATGTTAACCGAGGTTTTGATCATGTCGTATGCTGGGATTTTCGCTTTGCCGTACATCGGGTGCGGAACACGCTTGTACGCAAGGCCAAACACGTAGTCCATCTCTTCTGTGGTCAATGGAATAGGCGCTTGGTTAATCCAAAGCTCGCGATCACCGTGACGTTGAATCAGAGCACGACCTGAGTACGGGTTTGTCTCAAGGTGCAGAATACGACTAGCGTGAGCGTAAAGAATACGGTCATTGTTTAGCTTTTCGTAACCTGGGATACGAACCGCTGTAGTTTTTGCATCGTGACGAGAAGGGCGAATAGTAATAGGTTGCGCTTTTACTTCTTCTTTTTCGTCTTTCTTGGTATCACACTGAGTTTCAACTTCGTACGGGTTAACCGGAACATACGCTTTGTTCGGCTTTTCGATACGAGAAGAGTCAATGATCTTGAAGCCTTCAGGGGCCGCAGGAAGATTGATAGCAGTACCGCGGATATTGGTCAGCGTAGACATGTCTTCACCATCGGCAATGCGGTGTGCTACTTCAACCAGTGCACGCTCAGCGTTACCAAAAAGAAGAATGTCAGCTTTTGCATCAAACAATACAGAGCGGCGAACTTTATCTGACCAGTAGTCGTAGTGAGCTACACGACGTAAGCTCGCTTCAATACCACCAAGCACGATTGGCGTGCCTTTGTAAGCTTCACGACAACGTTGAGAATAAACCAGAGTTGCACGATCAGGACGCTTGCCACCTTCATTGTTCGGAGTATAAGCATCATCGTGACGTAATTTGCGATCAGAGGTGTAGCGGTTGATCATGGAGTCCATGTTACCCGCTGTGATGCCGAAGAATAGGTTAGGTTTACCTAGCTTCATGAAGGCATCTTTATTGTCCCACTTTGGTTGAGCAATAATGCCCACGCGGAAACCTTGAGCTTCAAGCAGACGGCCGATGATAGCCATACCAAAGCTCGGGTGATCGACATAAGCGTCACCAGTTACAATAATAATGTCACAGCTATCCCATCCAAGAGCATCCATCTCCTTTCTACTGGTAGGCAAAAAGGGTGCAGTTCCGTAGCACTCGGCCCAGTATTTTTTGTGTTCGTGAATAGGAGTGATATCGCTGTACATATTTCAACCTCTGATTTTTGAGGCGGGAATTATAGCGGCATGAGCCTAGACTAGCCAGTAGAACATGCCCCTGTTAGTTCTGGTGTCTTTCGTCTTTTTACGGTAAATGGCGACAAAAGAACCATACAACAGCATAGTTGAAGCCTTAAATAACGTCGCTAATTTGTGATTTTGATTAGTGTTCGCAGCAGTTTTTGATATTATTCGCGAAAATAAGTCTGAAGAAGTAGATCCACAATGGTCGAAACGTTATTAGTACAATTTGCTCCGATGCTTTTAGGAGCCCAACTGATCTTAACCCTCATCTTGGTGAAAGGGGATATTTGTCCGGGGCAGCGTGGTCGTATCCACAAGATGTTACCTGCGATTGGCGTGCTGTGGCTTGCCGTTGCCTCAGTAAAAATTGAAGCCTTTCTGGTCGTGTTTGCGATCTTTTATTTCTATTCTCAAGTTCAAACTAAGAAGACACGCGATTCTGGCCCTATTTGGGTGATGTACTTAGCTTGTGGTTTGGCATTGTCTTACGTTGCTATCCAAGCGACGGAACAAGCAACTACCGTTGGTATCATCACTACTGTATTGCTAGTGGCACTGTTAGGCTCAGCGTTTGGCCATTTACTGCTGACGATTGCAAGAACACGCTTACAGGCATTTCACCGTGTTCTGCCTGTTGTTGGTGTTTTGACGGGTATGTTGGTGGTTTTGGCAACAGTCGTGAGTGTCTATTCTTTGTCTGAAGCTCAACTAGAACCAGTGATTTCAACGCTACTGTTCAGCTTTGCTTTGCTAATCTCAGCTATCGTGGTGTGGTGTTGGCATCTACTGTTCGTTAAAACCCCGGAAAAACTTCAACTGACGGTTTCGTTACTGATGTTATTGGCTGCGGCTGTGGGTTTAACGCCAGTGTGGGCACTTTAATCGCGCACTTTCATTAATTACGTGCGCTCATTAATCACGCATTCTCTTTAAGAAGTGTGATCAGTTTTTTAGCATGGCCTTGGTAAGCGTTCTAAACTTAATTTTAGTCGGTGTGTTCGTAAGGAGTACGAGATGGATTTAAGCAACGTCAAAGGTTTCGATAGCATTATCTTGCTGGGAATCGTGAATGAGAAACTTCGCCTAGAGTGCGATAGCTTTGAAGAGCTGATCAGTATGTATGAAATGGATATAGAAAGTGTCGTGGGCAAGCTCGATATGCTTGGCTATCAATACGACCCATTGACTAACCAGTTTAAGTCTTATCCAAGATAGTCTATTTTCGCGAATCAACAGATATCGAAAATCATCGATACTGAAACTAAAAAGTCACAGATTATCTGTGACTTTTTTTGTTTCTGGCGTTTGCCTTTCCGATTTAATACAGGCTTAAGCTAGCTCAATAATGAACCTCTTAAACGACCTCAATACCATCTAAGTGACTCTTACTCTGCTGTCTTGCTGTGCTAAAGAAAGCCTGTAGGTAACGTTTGTCTTTTTCTGAGTTTCTTACTGCGGCAAACAGTCTTCTTGAAAGCCCTTTACCTAACGGTTTGCTGGCTATCAAACCTTGTCTTGAGAACTCACTGATCGCCCAATTTGGTAATGCCGCGACACCTAATCCTGCCGATACCATTTGCACCAACATTAAGGTGTTGTCTGCTTGTTTCCACTTCTTAGGTTCTACACCTGCTGGTTGCAAAAAGTGCTTCACTACGTCTAAACGTTGTTTTTGAACAGGATAGGAGAGCATGGTGAGATCGCTAAGATCTTGCGGTTCAATGCTCGCCTTTTCTGCCAAAGGTGAGTTTATTGCGGTGATCAAACGCATCTCAAAATCAAAGAGTGGTTCGTAGTGAACCTCAGAGCGAGGCTGTATATCAGAGGTGATCACCAAATCTAGCTCGCCTGCCATTAGCGCGGGTAGCGGCTCAAACCCAAAGCCTGACGAGAAATCTAGCGTTACGCTTGGCCAAGCCACTTGATATTCCTTCAAAGCAGGCATTAACCATTGGAAGCATGAGTGACATTCAATCGCCATGTGCAAACGACCATTCACATCCTCTTTCAGGCTCGCGAGTTCGTTCTCCGCTTTAGCTATTCTTGGCTGTATCTCATCGGCAAGCCTAAGCAAAATCTCACCTTCAGAGGTGAACTTAACTGGTCTAGTTTTACGTAGGAAAAGCTGACCACCGATACGCGCCTCAAGGTCTTTCAGTTGGTGAGAAAGCGCCGACTGAGTCAAGTGAAGAGAAGTTGCCGTCGCTGTTAGCGAGCCGCTGTCTCTTAAGGTGGTTAATGTTCGAAGGTGTTTAAGCTCTATCATGAGTATTCCTCATATTCCCTAAGCCAATTCAATATTTCTTAATAATCACCCTACGGGTTTTTTTATCATTTGTAAACGTCTAGATGTCCAGATGGATTTGGTTTGTTCATCTTCGGTCTGTTCAAGATGAATATTTTTAATAAACCAGATGAATATTTGGACGTTGTTCATCGTTCAGATTAGGGAGATAGTTTAGCCATCTAGACGCCTTGTAAAGATCTTAAACCATAAGCTAGGCAGTTTGATCGAACACTAAAAATTATTGAATAAGGAACAGGTTCATGACTACGACAACGCATATTTTAGGCTACCCACGTATCGGCGAAAAACGCGAACTCAAATTCACTTTAGAAAAATACTGGCGCGGTGAGATTAACCAATCAGATTTAAAGCAACTCGGTAGCGAACTAAGAAATCGTAACTGGAATGTACAAGCTAAGGCGAATCTAAGCTTTGCAACTGCGGGTGACTTCGCATGGTACGACCATGTTCTAACAACGACGTTACTTCTAGGTCATGTACCTGAGCGTCACGCTGGTGGATCAGAAGGTGAAAAAGCCTTCCCAGATTTAGATACCTTGTTCCGCGTTGGTCGCGGTCAATCTCAAACTCAAATACAATCTCAAAGGCAGCCAACTTGTTGTGGCGCTAAGCACGGCTCTGAAAGCGCTAAAGATGGTGCAGCAGCATCAGATATGACGAAGTGGTTCAACACTAACTATCACTACATTGTTCCTGAGTTCAGTAAAGACGACACCTTTGAAGTGAGTTGGCCACAACTGTTTGACGAAGTGAGTGAAGCGATTAAAGCGGGGCATAAGGTGAAGCCAGTTCTTCTAGGCCCATTATCTTATTTATATCTCGGCAAGGAAGTAGAAGAGGGCTTTGACCGTTTAACTTTGCTTCCACGCTTGCTTACCGCTTACCAAGCGATTCTGGCAAAACTGGCCAAGTTGGGCGTTGAGTGGGTACAAATCGATGAACCTATCCTTTCTCTGGAACTTGAGACTAAGTGGGCAGATTCATTCAAATTGGCTTATCAGGTGATTCAAGGTGATGTGAAGCTACTCCTTACCACGTACTTTGATTCTGTGACTGACACGTTAGATAAAATCATGGAACTGCCCGTCAACGGCTTACACATCGATTTGGCTGCCGCACCCCAGCAACTCGATCAAGTGGTGAACAAGCTACCTGAAGATTGGGTGCTTTCTGCAGGAGCAATCAACGGACGCAATGTTTGGCGAGCAGACTTAGCCGCGCAGCTTGAGTTGCTGCAACCAGTGAAAGAAAAGCTAGGCGATAAACTATGGGTCGCAAGTTCATGTTCATTGCTGCATAGCCCAGTCGACCTTGAGTTAGAAGAGACGTTTAGCGAAGAAGTGAAGAGTTGGTTTGCCTTTGCAAAACAGAAAGTCACTGAGGTGAGCTTATTGGGTGCGGCGTTAGACGGCGACCCAAATGCCATTTTAGCGTGTGAGACGTATAGCCACCCGATTGTTGCACGCAAGAGTGCAACTCATGTGAATAAGCCGCAAGTTCAAGCTCGTATTAACACGATAACTAAAGCGCTAGCAGAGCGCACTGCTCCATACGCAGAACGTGCCGCGCACCAGTCTGAGGTGTTAGGCTTACCGCTGTTACCAACCACAACCATTGGTTCATTCCCACAGACAGGCGAGATCCGTGTTCAACGTAGCGCTTACCGCACTGGCAAACTGAGTGAAGCGGAATATAACACTGCATTGAAAGGCCATATTGCGGATGCCGTTAAACGTCAAGAAGCACTGGATTTGGATGTGCTTGTTCATGGCGAAGCTGAACGTAACGACATGGTGGAGTACTTTGCAGAAAACCTAGCAGGCTTTCAAACCACTAAGTTTGGTTGGGTACAAAGCTATGGCTCACGCTGCGTGAAGCCGGCGATTGTGGTCGCGGATATAGAGCGTGAGAAGCCGATGACCGTAGAATGGTCGACCTATGCCCAATCTCTGACCTCGAAGCAGATGAAAGGGATGCTGACAGGCCCAGTCACTATCTTATGTTGGACATTCCCACGTGAAGACATTTCACGCAAAGAGATCACTAATCAATTGGCATTTGCGCTGCGAGATGAAGTGTCTGATTTGCAAGACGCGGGCATCAACATTATCCAAATCGATGAACCAGCGATTCGTGAAGGTCTGCCATTGAAAAAGCGCGACCACGCAGAATACCTAGAGTGGGCGGTCGATGCCTTTAAGATCTCAGCGGCAAGTGCTAAACCAGAAACTCAGATTCATACCCACATGTGTTACAGCGAGTTCAACGAGATCATTGATTCAGTAGCCGCGCTAGATGCCGATGTGATTACCATTGAGACTTCTCGCTCGAACATGGAACTGCTGAAAGCATTTGAAGAGTTCAACTACCCGAATGCGATTGGACCTGGCGTTTATGACATTCACTCACCAAACATCCCTTCAGAAGAGTGGATTGTTGATTTACTTAAGAAAGCGGCAGAGAAAATTCCAGCAGAACGTTTGTGGGCAAACCCTGATTGCGGGCTGAAGACGCGTAATTGGGCAGAGACGGAAGCGGCGCTGACTAACTTAGTTTCGGCAACTAAAGCACTGCGTAAAGAGTGGGAATCAACCGAGGCATAATTCAGTCTAGGATTTTGATTGCTCCGCTAATCTACGATGAACCACAACAAAGGCCTCGCAAATGCGAGGCCTTCTGGTTTTATACTTGTTCGGTCGAATCTAGTTGCTGTTCTGACACGTCTCTTTGCTGATCAACTTCTCAACCATCAGTTGTCCGCGAGTGTTGCGAATCTTGATGTTGTAAGCCAAGCCCATATCAAGGTTTGCTCTCACTTCAGAGTTGGTGCAGTAGCTATTCACACTCATGTCTACAACTTGGTTTAAAGGCTTAGCACCTTTTGCATCTTGGTTGTAGATCATCATGATTTCGATAACCGTGTTTTTTGCTAGCACGCGCATGACCGACAGTGGGCCATACTCAATCGGCAGGCCTGCAGATAAAACGCCAGCTCGGTGCTGCGCCATCATCTCTAGCTGTCTTTGTTCGTCTTGCTCACTTGAAGCACAGCCTGCAAGCAGAGCTAAAGCCAGTGAGCCAATAATCCATTTTTTCACGTTAAAATACTTTCTTGAATGGTTTTACAATCACATTTTGGTAAACGCCAGCATCAATGTACGGGTCAGCGTCTGCCCATGCTTGTGCATCTTCCAAAGAGTTAAATTCAGCAATCACAGTTGAACCTGTAAAGCCTGCTTCGCCAGGGTTATCTGAATCAATCGCTGGCATTGGACCTGCTGTTAACAGTCGGCCTTCATCGTGAAGTGTTTGTAGGCGTTCTAGATGTTGTGGGCGAACACTTAGGCGTTTTTCTAATGAATTTTCGACGTCTTGAGAAAAAATCACGTACCACATATTGAGATATCCTTATTTTACTTCACTAAATTGAGGGCGTTTAAATTCGCTATCTTGCTAATTTACGCGAACTAATTGGTATTGGAAGGGCTAATGATAAGAAATTGTGAATTGGTGCGAGAGAGTTGTATGGTCTTTAGTAATTTCATTTATAAAAACTAAAGACCATCGGTGCCACACGCTTAATAAAAGGTGTTATTTGTTGATTGGGCGAGGCTTACCACTTTCATCAACTGCAACGTAGTTGAATGTCGCGCCACAAACCTTGTAGCGGTCGCCGATACCGTGATCAAGTACAGGCTTAACCCAGACTTCTAGGTCGATATTCATCGAGCTGCGACCAATCTTAGTGCAGTCACCATAAACACACACAACATCACCCACTGAAACCGGCTGTTTGAACTCGATACTCGATACTGAAACCGTGACTATCTTGCCGTTAGATATCTCTTTTGCCAGTATGCCGCCAGCAAGGTCAAGCTGTGACATTATCCAACCACCGAAAATCTGGCCTGCTGCATTTGTATCAGAAGGCATCGCTAATGTGCGAAGAAGTAAAGAACCAATCGGGTTCAAAGTTGATTGAATAGTCATTGTCGTACTCTTAATGGTATTGATTGTTTTATATAAAAATAGATGTGTTTACGAGACTCGTGGTGGTCTAATTTTTAACGTCTTCACCGAACACAAATAATCAGCGGCCAATGATCACGAGTATCATTGGCCAATCGCATATTGATAATAATTGTATCAAATAGGGTATGAGGACTCATCCCTAAGGGCTATTTCTCGTCGGTATTTTTATCCGTTAACTCTTTCTGCTGGTCTTTTGGTAGATGCTTATAGATATAAACACCAGTGAGCAAGGTGAAGAGCAAGGTCGCGATGAGTAGACCAAACACTTTGAAGTTGACCCAAACATCCAACGGTAGGCTGAAAGCAACGTAAACGTTGAGAACGGCACATAGGGTAAAGAACAGCGTCCATGCCCAGTTGATCTTGCCCCATACCGAATCAGGCAGTGTGATCTCTTTGCCTAACATACCTTTAATCGCTGATTTGCCCATGATGTGACTGACCGTCAGGCCAATCGCAAACAGTGCGTAAACGATGGTGACTTTCCATTTAATGAAGTTGTCGTCGTGCAAGAAGATGGTCATGCCACCAAATACGGCAACCATTAGAAAGGTGATGACCTGCATTTTTTCGACTTTCTTGTAGATGAAATAAGTCAAAATAATTTGAACTGCAGAGGCAACGATCAAAGCGCCGGTCGCGGTATAGATGTCGTACATCTTATAAAGCGCAAAGAAAATAATGAGAGGAATGAAATCAAGAATTTGTTTCATGAGACACTGACTATCCAGTTAGTTGAGTTGCTGACAGTCTAACGAAAACTGTCTCGATGCTAAATAGCTCGAGACAATTGGGTGCCAATTAATTCAATCTAACCACTCATCGTGTTTAAAGAGTTGAAGCAGGTTATCGCATTGACGAGGTTTGATAGCGAGGTATCAGCTTTTTGATATCTTCAAGGTAACCTTCGCTCTTTAAGCTGTCTAAGGTGTTTTCGAGCTCTTGCTCACTCATGGCAAAACATGTCGATTTACCGGTCGTTAAGTCGAGATACTCGTGATATTCACGCTCTGTGAAGTGGCCAATTCTGTCCATTAATAGGGTTTTAATTCCATGGTGAATCAAGCCGTAATACGTATGTCTTTGTAAGGTCATAGCCTATCCTCCGTGACAAGCTGCAGTGAAACTGGTGCAACCTGCTGTATATTGGTTGGGTTATCTATGACAAAGCAACTCGAATGCCATTTTCTCCAACGGAACAGAATAAATTCCCGGCTAAATAGAATTGAACTTCTTTTCAAATAGTTAAAGGAAGGTACGTTCTATTCTCTGACAATCAATACGAAACAGACATCAAATAGTTTCATTTTGAGAACGGAAAAATTCTCATTATGACGCTCTCCTGCCGCTTATAAAGAGGCCTACCAACAATGATTGCCGCTAATCGACGAGCCAATCAACAAGCGTAGATAAGGATGTATTTTGTCGATTCTTGGGTTGCAGCAAGAAGTAACCATTTCCAGAGAAAACACTGCCTTCACTCACTTTTACCAATCTACCTAAATCAATATCTTGCTTGGCCAGTGTGATGTCGCCTATGGCAATGCCAAACCCTTGAATGGCGGCGTTCATAGCTTGATCGAGTGTCGCGAATTGTTGGTTGTTCTTGCTTGAAAGGTCGTGGCTGCCTATGTGCTCTAACCAAAGTCGCCAATCACTTTGTTCATTGTTGGCGTGTAACCACGTGTAGTGAGCGAGTTGGTGCGGTTTGATTAGAGAAGAGGAACCACTGGTAAGGTGATTGGGTTTGATGCTTTGCGCTTGGCAGACGGGTGCGAGTTGCTCGTTGAACAATAACTGGCTGACGATCGATTGTTGGCTCGGCTTCTTGCCATAGGTAATTACGGCGTCAAACGGATCAAAGCTTGGTTCGAAGACGTGCTTGATGGTCGACGTCAGTTCGACATCAATTTCAGGATAGGCTTGCTGAAAAGACATCAACTTAGGTAGTAGCCAAGAGGTAATACAGCTCGGTGCGTTGAGTTTGATCTTAGACGGAGAGCTAGCCACTTGATTTAGAGCCGATTGCAGCTGATGAATCGTTCCTTGTATCAGGGGAACCAGTTCTTCTCCTTTCGGCGTTAAAGACAATCCGCGAGCATGGCGATAGAAGAGATCACAGCCAAGGCTTTCTTCAAACGACAATACCTGACGACTCACTGCACCTTGCGTAACATTGAGCTCATGTGCCGCGCGTGTAAAGTTGAGGTGCCTTGCCGTAGACAAAAACGCGAGCAAGGTTTTGGTTGAAGGAAGTGTGCGATTCATATCTTTACCTATGACTTTTTATCATGGCTATTATGTGATTATTTCGATTCATTTATCAATAGTGTTCTGTTTGAATGTAAATACTTAATCATCATTTGTGATTCAATATGTGTATAAGTCACATTTTTTGAATATGAAGGCAATGATGAAGACATTGTGATTTTGTGAAAGGGATAGCTTCTTGACATCTTTTATTGATAGCTTAGTGCCTCAGGCTGTAAAAAAATTAATACCTTATCAATCGGCAAGAAGAATTGGTGGTGATGGACGTGTCTGGCTAAACGCCAATGAATTGGAAAGCTCGCTGTTTCAAGGAGAAGCAAGTCACAACCGATACCCAGACTTCTTACCACAAGATATTGCTAAGGCTTATCAAGATTACTGTAGTACCGATGCCGCGACTGTGGCTGTTCGTGGTGCAGATGAAGCGATTGATTTGCTGATCAGAACATTCTGTAAACCGGCGTGCGACAACATACTTATCTGCTCTCCAACGTATGCGATGTATGAGTTTTGCGCTGATGCATTGGCGATTAATACCTTGGACTCTCCATTGCAGGAAGACTTTAGCCTGAACGTCGCTGATATTGTGAATAAGGCAAAACTGGCGAATATCGTGTTTCTTTGCTCACCAAACAATCCAACGGGCAATGTGATTCCTAAATCGGATTTGATTCAGGTACTGGAAGGCACGACTGGAAAATCTCTAGTGGTCGTCGATGAAGCGTATATCGAATTTGAACCACAAACGTCAGCCGTTAGCCTTATTGAGCGTTATCCGCACTTGGTTGTGATTCGCACTTTGTCTAAGGCATTTGGACTGGCTGCAGTTCGTTGTGGTTTTATCTTAGCGAGTCAAAATGTGATGCAGTATGTCGCGAAGCTGATTCCACCTTATCCGATGCCAGATTGCTCATCTCAAATTGTATTAGACGCGTTGTCTGATGAACGAGTCTCAGTGATGCAAGATGCGACGCAGAATCTGGTTGAGCTGCGTAACTGGTTTGCTTGTGAGTTAACGCAGTTTGATTTCATCGAGTCTGTTTACCATTCATCGACGAACTTTATTTTGCTGCGTCAAAAAGCTGGGCATCAAGTGTTCAGTGTATTGGCGAAGGACGGCATTGTGACAAGGAATCAAAACCACGAACCTGCTTTGCGTAACTGTGTACGAATCAGTATTGGTAGCCAAGAGAGCATGTTAGAAGTGATAACGTCACTAACACGCTACCAAACCGAGCTACAACAGACTCAACAAGATCAGCAAAACGACAGCATCAACAAGATCAATATATAGAAACTCAATCTCAACTCGATAAAGATCATATCTAGGATGGCAATGATGAAAAAGATAATACTAGGACTCGCTTGTGCGGCCGCTTTACTTGGTACAACGGTACAGGCGAAAGAAATCCGTTTGGCGTCGGACTTTACGTATCCGCCATTTAACTACAAAAACAGTGATGGTGTGCCTGTCGGGTTTGATATTGAGATAGCTGACGCCTTGTGTGAGCAAGCCAAACTCGATTGTACTTGGGTTTCACAAAGCTGGGACTCGCTAATTCCAAGTTTGTTGGCAAGAAAGTCAGATGTGATTATGGCTTCAATGCGTATTACCGAAGAGCGTAAGCGTAAGATCTTGTTTACTGATAAGTACTACCAAACTCCAGCCGTGTTTGTTGCTGCTAAAAGCGCCGAGTTCAACGTCGATCAGGCAGGCTTAGCAGGTAAAACCATCGGTGTTCAGCAAGGTACGATTCACGATCGCTACGTAACCGACAAGTTTGGCGATGTGGCAAACATTAAGCGTTATACCGGCCAAGATGAAGTTTATCTGGATCTGCAAAACGGCCGTCTAGATCTAACCTTCGGCAACTCGGATCAACTGTCATTAGCTTTCTTAGATAAGAAAGAAGGCGAGGGCTTTGAGTTCAAAGGTAAAGCAGTAACCGACAAAGCCTACATTGGCGAAGGTACGGCGTTAGCACTAAGAAAGCAGGATTCAAAACTGGCGAAACAATTCAATGCCGCGATTGAAGAGATCAGAGCGAACGGTACTTACGACAAGATCGCCGCTAAGTACTTCACGTTTGATATTTATGGCGCTGATTTGTAATTCGTTTAACGCCTAAAAACTAGAACACCAAAAACAAAAATCCGAGGGCTGTGAAGCTCTCGGATTTTTGTTACAAATAATTCGTCTTAGTAAGATTCCCACCGTTGTCTTTATCCCTGCTTATCCACTCTTGTTCCATACGCTCAGCCTAAAACCTTACCTCGACCACCTCAGAAATCGCCGTTCACGATTCGCTTTTTCAATCGATGAGACCTTCTTTGTCCGTGCTTAATTACGGATTTTAAGATCTTAAAATAACACAAATTTGCGCGTGATTTTTGCTAATAGACTGTTCTAAAAGCAGTTGAAAGCGCTCGGAATTCCCCAAAAATCCGAAGTTAGACTGCTTAATGGTCTAATTGGTGCCAAATATGATTGGTATCACAATCAATTCAGCTCTCTGGCAAATAGATGAACCTTAGCTCACAAAATATACACATAGTATTGTAATACAAAATATATGAAGGTAAGAATATTGTAATGAAACGTTACTGCTATGAGCGATGTGCAATTGAACGTTAGATTTCAAACTTAGCTATAGCGTTGCATATAAAACTGTACCTCTTACAAAATGGATTCTGGAGAAGAACATGAAAAAACACCTACTGACGATTGCAGCGGCTTCAATTCTGATGGCATTTGGCGCTCAAGCAAAAACTTTGACGTTAGGGCATGCAATGTCATTAGAAAGCGCAGCTCACCAAGGCATGGTGATCATGGCTGATAAAGTTAAAGAAAAATCGAATGGTGAACTTACGATTAAGATCTTTCCAAACGGTCAATTAGGCTCTGAACGTGACCAAGCGGAGCAAGTTGTTACTGGCGCGATTGATATGGCCAAAATCAATGGTGGGTTAGCCGAATCTTTTGAACCAACTTTTAAGGTTAATGCACTGCCTTTCTTATTCCGTGACGTTCCACATATGAGAACCTTCATGCGAAGTGAAGCTGCACAAGAGATGTTGCTTTCAAGTGAAGGTAAAGGCTTCATCGGTCTTACATTCTATGATTCAGGCACACGTAGCTTCTACGCTAAGAAAGCCATCAACTCACCAGCTGATCTAGCTGGCATGAAAGTTCGAGTTCCTGGCTCCCCGACCATGATGGAAATGGTCAACCTACTTGGTGGCAAAGCAACGCCTGTACCTTTCAATGAGGTATACACGGCATTGCAACAAGGTGTAATTGACGGTGCTGAAAATAATATTTCTAGCTTAGTTGAAATGAAACACAGCGAAGTTGCCAAATTTTACTCTATGGACCAGCACATGATGACACCTGACGTGATCATCATTTCAGAATACAAATGGGGTTCATTAACGGCAGAAGAGCAAAAAATCTTAAAAGAAGCTGCAGCTGAGTCTCTTGAAGAGCAGATCAAAATCTGGGACGCAACAGATGAAATGAACAAAGAGAAAGGAATGAAAGCAGGCGTAACGTTTGTTGATGTTGATAAAGCCCCGTTCCGTGCCGCTGTTAAACCTATGATTGATGAAGCCAAAAAAGACCCTAAATTAGCTTCATTCATTGAAAAAATTGAAGTTCTGTAATCAGTCTTAGTGAAAATATAATTTTGCCTTGGCTTTGCTAAGGCAAAATTTTTTGAGGTATCACACCATGTTAGCAACTTTCAGAAACCTACTTGATAGGTTGATTCTTTTTGTCTCTTCTTTTGCATTAATGTTACTTGTCGTTACTGTCACTTGGCAGGTTTTTAGTCGCTATGTTTTGAATGACCCAAGTAACTGGACTGATGAACTTGCTCGTTATGCGATGGTATGGCTTGGATTATTAGGAGCAAGCTACTTATTCGGTATCAAAGGGCATTTAGCTATAACGTTATTGGATGGTTATCTTAAGGGTAAAGCGCATATCGCATTACATGTACTCATCAATATCATTTCTGGCGCATTTGTATTTCTAGCAATGCTTCAAGGTGGCATCGCCCTAATGGGAAGAACCACACAACAACTCTCTCCAGCACTGCAATTACCGATGTCGACGGTGTATTCAATATTGCCGATTTCAGCCGTTATTATCCTCATTTATTTGGTCATGAATACGTTTGATCTTTTTTGTGAACCCAACAAAAAATAAGTTTTAAAAGGACTCTATATTATGGATTTGTCCATTGGTGTTTGGCTGCTAGGCCTATTCTTATTCATGATCGCGATAAGCATGCCGATTGCGATTGCAATTGCCATGTCATCTTTAACCATCATGTATTTCATCTTACCGTTTGAAGTCGCCAGTATTACTGCGGGTCAAAAAATCATTACCGGTATTGATAGTTTCAGTTTATTAGCCATCCCTTTCTTTATCCTCGCGGGGAATATAATGAATGTAGGTGGCATCGCGAGTCGACTCATCAACCTTGCAAAGCTCTTGGTTGGTTGGATCCCGGGCTCACTTTTTCACGTGAACATCTTCGCCAATATGATGTTTGGCGCCGTTTCAGGATCAGCCGTTGCAGCAGCAGCTGCGGTTGGTAAAACCTTAGGCCCAGAATTAGAAAAAGATGGTTATGATAAAAACTTAGCAACAGCAGTAAACGTTGCATCTTGCCCGGCAGGCTTATTAATACCGCCGAGTAATTCACTGATCGTATTTTCAGTGGTATCGGGTGGAACATCCGTTGCGGCGTTGTTTATCGCAGGGTATGTCCCAGGTATTCTAATGGGCTTAAGTTGTATGGTCGTCGCCTATTTCATCGCTAAAAAGAAGGGCTACAAAACAAGTGCGAATGACGGCTTCACAACGAAAGATGTGCTGAATATTGTTTGGCAAGCAACACCAAGCTTAGGGCTTATTGTTGTTGTTATTGGCGGTATTATTGGTGGTATATTCACTGCAACAGAAGGGGCATGTATAGCGGTTCTATACTCTTTTATACTGTCACTCTGTTACCGAACCCTCAAATGGGCACACTTTCCGATAATTTGTAGAGAAACGGTTCAGGTTACTGGCATTATGCTGTTCTTGATTGGTGCTTCTACCATTATGTCATGGGCAATGGCGTTTACCGGTCTACCAACCATGATCAGTGATTGGATGCTCTCTATTTCAGACAATCCAATTATCATCTTTATTCTGATGAACCTGATTCTACTGATTGTGGGTATGTTTATGGACCTTACGCCAGCCGTATTGATCTTTACCCCTATCTTTATGCCGATTGCTGAGCATTTAGGCATGCATCCAATTCACTTCGCGATGATGATTATCTTCAACTTATGTATTGGCATTGCAACGCCACCCGTTGGTACGGCGCTATTTGTGGGTTGTAGTGTCAGTGGCTCTAAGATTGAAAACGTTATAAGAAGTATCATGCCGTTTTGTGCCGTATTGATCGTCACACTGTTGGCCATTACTTTTATTCCTGAAATTAGTTTGGCTCTGCCTCGTGCGTTTGGACTCATCAATTAGCCTGACAAGGGTAAGATTTATGGAATCAATATCGATCATTACCTAATAAAAAAACCGCCTCATGAAGGCGGTTTTATTTATCAATCAAACTGAAGCTTAATATTACGCTTGCTGTTTTTGTAGCTCAGCTTCTTTCGCTTCGTCTTCGATTAGAGAATCAACGATGACTGCACATGCTGCATCACCAGTGATGTTTAGAGCAGTACGGATCATGTCGAAGATACGGTCTAGAGCGAACAACAGAGGTAGACCTTCAATAGGGATACCAGCTGCTAGAAGAACCGCAACCACTAGGAAAGAAGGACCTGGAACACCTGCTTGACCAACTGCGCCTAGAGTCGACGTTACGATGATAGCAATGTAAGCGCCCATAGACAGGTCGATGTTGAACAGCTGTGCGAAGAAGATAGCAACTAGGCCGTAGTAAATTGCGTTACCAGACATGTTGATCGTCGCACCAAGTGGCAGAACGAATGAAGCCGTAGAGTTACGAACGCCAAGTTCTTTCTCTACCGTTTCCATTGTTACTGGCAGTGTCGCCATTGAAGAGGCTGTTGATAGTGCAACCGCTTGAGGCTTCTTCATTGCCACTAGGAACTTCTTAGCAGAAGTCTTAGTGAAGATTTGAATCATTAGCGGGTAAGCAACAAAGCCGAAGATCAGAATCGCAGCGATGTAGACAACGAACAGTTTGAACACAACCATAAGTGCGCCAAAGCCGAATGTACCCACAGCTTCTGCCATTAGGCCGAATACGCCAAGTGGTGCAATGATCATAACCTTGTTGATCATCCAAACCATAGCGTCAACAATCGCGTTTACGCCATTGATGATAGGGTCACGTTTCTCTTTCGCTTGTTTAGAAATCGCAATACCGAAGAATAAGCAGAAAACTAGAATTTGCAGAATGTTTGCTTCATTCAGTGATTGGAAAACGTTGGTCGGGATCATGCCTGTGATGGTTGCCCAGAACGTTGGAAGTTCACCTTTCGCAGCGTATTCAGAAGAGAACATGCCTTCAACGCCAGAAACATCGATACCACGACCTGGTTCGAATATTTCACCCATTACTAGCGCTAGTGCTACAGCAAGTGCAGACGTTAGTGCAAAGTAACCTAGAGTGGTCACGCCCACTTTACCTGCTGATGAGCTGTTGCCTAGACCAGCAGCACCTGAAATTAGGGCAACCGCGACTAGAGGGATAACCAGCATCTTGATCAAATTGATGAAGATAGCACCCAGTGGAGCGAACATAGTTGCGCTGTCACCCATCATCGCACCGACTAGGGTACCGATGATCATTGCAATAACGACTTGAACGCCGATGTTGCTTAGTAAACTCTTTTCTTTTAACACTTCCATAACCTCTGTGCTACTAAATATAAAAATCCCAGAACTACTCACCAATGTACGATGTACCATTGGATTAATATTTCGCGAGAAGTTTTACACGTATCTTTTACATTTATCAATATGAGCAGAGATGAAAGAACACCAAAAAGCAGTAATCAAATGTCATTTGATGATTTTTCACACTAAAGCAAACGTTTGCTTTTTTGATTTGTCATTATTTTTATAAATGGTGGTGATGTTTTGGTGGGGTATTATAGGTGTGCTACAGGTTTGTATGAGGTGTTGTTTTTATCAGAAATTTAACAATTGAGAGGGTTTGGACGTGTTCTCGGAGAAAAACTCCCACAGCGCTAATTATCGCACTAGTGGGAGCCTATTTATTATTTTTGCGTTGCCGCTTTCATTGGCGTAACAAACTCAGCAAGTGCTTTAAGCATTGCTTCTGGTTGTTCAACGTTGTTTTCAATGATTTTCACAACCGCAGAGCCAGAGATAGCACCAGCAGCGCCAGCTTCGATGGCTTCTTTTACTTGCTCAGGAGCAGAGATACCGAAACCAAGCAGTGCTGGTGGCGCATCAAACTTGTTCAAACGGTCAAGTAGGGCTGTCACAGGCATGTTTGCTTTGGTTTCTGCACCCGTTACGCCAGCACGAGAAAGTAGGTAAGTGTAACCACCACCTAGCTCAGAAACCGATTGAAGCGTCTCATCACTTGCTGTTGGTGGAGCAATAAAGATTGGGTGAATACCAAACTTCTTAGCTGCAGCAACAAACTCGCCACTCTCGTTGGTTGGTACATCAGCAATCAATACTGAATCGATACCTGCATTCGCACAACGCTCGTAGAAGTTCTCGATACCACGTGCGTACACCAAGTTTGCGTACATCAGTAGGCCGATTGGCAGATCTGGGTATTTAGCACGAATTTGACCAATAAGATCAAAACACACATCTGGCGTTACTTTTGAATCTAACGCGCGAATATTTGCGCCTTGGATTGTCGGGCCATCTGCAAGCGGATCGGAGAATGGAATACCAAGCTCAAGTGCATCTGCACCCGCTTCAACCAAAGTTTCCATGATCTTAAGCGATTGCTCAGGGTTAGGATCGCCAACTGTTACGAATGGTACGAATGCGCCCTGATTCTTTTCAGCTAAGCGAGTGAAGAGTGATTGATAGCGATCCATTATAATGCTCCTTTCTCTTTAAGAATGTCGTGTACAGAGAAAATGTCTTTGTCACCACGGCCAGATAAGTTAACGACTAATAGCTGTTCTTTCTCTGGATCATCGTGAGCCATTTTGATTGCATGAGCCAAAGCATGAGATGACTCTAGCGCTGCGATAATACCTTCGTTACGTGCGATAGCTTGGAAAGCTTCTAGTGCTTCGTCATCGGTTACGTTGTCGTATTCAGCACGGCCAATAGCATTTAGGTGCGCGTGTTGAGGGCCAACTGATGGGAAGTCTAGACCCGCAGATACAGAGTAAGACTCTTCTACTTGACCATTCTCATCTTGCATCAGTGGTGCTTTCATACCGAAGAAGATACCAGTTTTACCGTGTTTAAGCGGCGCGCCGTGTTGGTCGGTATCAATACCTTTACCAGCAGGCTCTACACCGATTAGGCGTACAGACTCTTCTTCAATGAAATCCGCGAACATACCGATAGCGTTTGAACCACCGCCGACACACGCGATAACTGCATCAGGAAGGCGACCTTCACGAGCTAGAATTTGGTTCTTCGTTTCTTCACCAATCATGCGTTGGAAATCACGAACAATCGTTGGGAATGGGTGAGGGCCCGCTGCAGTACCCAATAGGTAGTGCGCGTCTTCATAAGTTGCCGACCAGTCACGTAGCGCTTCGTTACATGCATCTTTTAGCGTTGAAGAGCCAGAATGAACAGGGATAACCTCTGCGCCCATTAGCTTCATACGGAACACGTTCGGGCTTTGACGTTCAACGTCTTTCGCACCCATGTATACACGACACTTAAGACCTAGTAGAGCACACGCTAGAGCCGTTGCCACACCGTGTTGGCCTGCCCCAGTTTCAGCGATGATTTCCTGCTTACCCATACGTTTTGCTAGCAATGCTTGACCAAGTACTTGGTTTGTCTTGTGGGCGCCACCGTGAAGTAGATCTTCACGCTTAAGGTACAGTTTGGTTTTTGTGCCTTTAGTTAGGTTACGAGTCAACGTTAGTGCCGTTGGACGACCAGCGTACTCTTGAAGAAGCGTCATGAATTCGCTGCGGAACTCAGGATCGGCTTGTGCATCGATAAATGCTTGTTCAAGTTGGTCTAGTGCTGGCACTAGGATCTGCGGTACGTATTGACCACCGTATTCACCAAAGTAGGCATCGAGTTTAGCCATTGTGTTATTCCTTCAATTCTACTGATGTGTATTCACACCAAGTCATTTAATCTTGTTTGAGCTTCGCAAAAGGCAAAGCTCACAAATATGTTTTTAGTTTCTGCTTTCTAATTTCTAGCGCCGAGTTTGGACTAGTAATTGCGAATCGCTGCAAAAGCACGTTGCAGTTTGTCTGCGTCTTTTTTTCCTGGAGCGGATTCAACGCCAGAGTTTAGGTCTAATCCTAAGCAACCCAACTTAGCGGCTTGGTTAGCATTTTCTGGGTTTAGGCCACCCGCCAACATGATTGTGCTTTGGTTGTTGATTAGGTTCCAATCGAACACTTGGCCTGTGCCACCAGTTTGAGAACCCACTTTAGTATCTAGCAGGTGACGAGTCACGTTGCTTTCCAGTAATTCTGGTAGCGAGCTCTCAGCATCGGGAGAAACACCGTAAGCTTTCCAAATCTCAACGCTTTCAGGTAGTGACTGTTTTAGCTCATCGATAAACGCTTGAGACTCATCACCGTGCAATTGCACAGCGAACAGGCCTAGCTCAGAAACCGTTTTCGCAACGTCAGTAACGCTGTGGTTTTGGAACACACCCACGTAGTTCAAAGGTGCGCCGCTCATAGTCAAACGAGCCGCTTCGATATCCACATGACGCTTAGATGCTTCAACGAATATCAGACCACCGAATACCGCACCAGCTTGATAAGCCTTTGCTGCATCGTCAGAGTGAGTTAAACCACACACCTTGTTTTCACCCAGTGTTACTTTGCGTACCGCAAGCTCGAGGTTCTTCTCTGCCATTAGAGAGCTACCGATTAGGAAGCCATCTGCAAACGTTGAAAGGTCACGAACTTGTTGATGTGTGTAGATGCCAGACTCTGAAATCACAACTGCGTTTGGAGCCAGTTCGCGAATCAGCGGCGCCAACTCTTTAGTACGGTTCAAATCAGTCGAAAGGTCACGAAGATTACGGTTGTTAATGCCGATCACCTTAGCGTTTAGAGCGACTGCACGGTGAAGCTCTTCTTCGTTGCTGACTTCGGTCAATACACCCATGTTGAGTGAGTGAGCGACTTCCGCCAGCGCTTTGTACTCTTCGTCATCTAATACCGATAGCATTAACAAGATAGCATCAGCTGAGTAATGACGAGCTAGATACACTTGGTAGGTATCAACCATGAAGTCTTTACACAGGATAGGCTGCTTAGCAATGCTGCGAACTTTAGGTAAAAACTCAAAGTCACCTTGGAAGTACTTCTCGTCTGTCAGCACAGAAATCGCGTTTGCGTGGTTGTTGTAAACAGAAGCAATGTAGTCGAGGTCAAACTCGTCACGGATTAAACCTTTTGACGGAGAGGCCTTTTTACATTCAGTGATGAAAACCGTTTGTTCTCCGCTCAGAGCGTCATAAAAGCTGCGGTCTGTTGCAGTTAGTGACGCTTTAAACTCGTCTAATGGTTGAGTCTGCTTACGTGCTTCAACCCATTGGTATTTATCACGAACGATTTTTGCTAATACTTCCGCCATTTCAGCTTCTTTGACTGAAACGTGGGTCGACAGTTTATCGGTAGTCTGTGTCATGTTCTTTGTCTCGATTCGTCGTTCGTTAGGCGTGTGCAGCAAGCTTTTGTACAAGCTCGTATGCTTTGCCAGAGTTCATCGCGTCAATTGCTTGCTGTGCGTTGGCTTTTAGGTCTTCGTGACCAAACAGACGCATCAGTAGAGCAACGTTGACTGCCACTGCGCCAACTTGACCATCAGTGCCTTTACCCGTCAGGATATCGGTTGTGATGGCTTTGTTCTCTTCTGGCTCGCCGCCCTTGATTGCTTCAAGAGGGTGAGTGTTCAAACCAAAGTCTGCTGGTGTCACTGTGTATTCGTGAATTGTGCCATCTTTGATTTCAGCAACCATGGTTTCGCCGTGAATCGCTACTTCATCAAGGCCGCTACCGTGAACAACCGCCGCGCGCTTCATGCCCATTTGCAGCATGGTTTCTGCGATAGGGCGTACCAGCTCTTTGCTGTAAACACCCATTAGCTCGATGTTAGGGCGAGCAGGGTTAATCAGTGGGCCAAGAATATTGAAGATAGTGCGCGTTTTCATTGTTTGACGAACCGGCATCGCGTGACGTACACCAACGTGATATTGCGGAGCAAATAGGAATGCTACGCCAAGTTCATCAACAGCCGTACGTGTGTCTTCAGCTGTCATCGCTAGGTTGATACCGAACGAATCCAGTAGGTCAGAAGAGCCTGATTTGCTCGATACGCTGCGGTTACCGTGCTTCGCGACTTTTAAGCCACACGCTGCGGCAACAAATGCAGAAGTCGTCGAGATATTGATGGTGTTGTGACCGTCGCCACCTGTACCTACGATGTCTGCGAAATCGTAATCAGGGCGCGGGAACGGGTTTGCATTCGCAAGTAGTGCTTTTGCTGCGCCTGCAATTTCATCGGGCGTTTCGCCTTTGATTTTCAGTGCAGTTAGCGCAGAAGCCATCAAGATTGGGTCTAGTTCACCCTTGATGATCACATCAAATAACTGTTGGCTTTCTTCTTGAGTAAGAGACTGCTGTTCGTAAAGTTTATTAATCTGTTCCATGATCGTTTCCTATATCGTCTTTTTCTCAAGAGCCCATTCGATAGCGTTTGCTAGAAGCGTTGCACCGTAGGTCGTCATAATTGATTCAGGGTGGAATTGGAATCCACACACCTTGTCTTGTTCTTGAACCACAGACATCACCAAATCATCTACTTCAGCGGTCACCGTTAGGCTATCAGATACATGCGTTGCCACTAAAGAGTGGTAGCGAGCGATAGCCAATGGCGAAGGTAAGCCTTGGTAAGTCGCATGGTTTTGGTGTTCCATCATCGACACCTTACCATGAATGATTTCGCCAGCGCCTGCAACGGTGCCGCCATAGGCTTCAACAATCGCTTGGTGGCCTAAGCAAATACCAATCATTGGCACTTTACCTTTTAGAAGCTGAATCAGCTCTGGCATACAGCCCGCATCTGCTGGAGCGCCAGGGCCTGGTGAAAGCAGTGCAACAGGGTTGTCTAGTTCGTTGATCGCAGCTTCAACAACCTTTGCCGGAATGTTGTTACGGTAAATCTTTACGCTGTGACCTAATGAACGAAACTGGTCTACAAGGTTGTAAGTGAATGAGTCGAAGTTATCGATGAATACAATATCAGCCATGATTACGACTCCTTCTTGTTTGATGTGTTCTGATTTACTGCAGCGCTTTTAGTGTGTGCAGCTTGAATCGCTGAGATAACCGCTTGTGCCTTGCCGCGAGTTTCATCGGCTTCTGCTTGTGGGTCTGAGTCAAATACGACCCCAGCGCCTGCTTGTACTTGTGCCACGCCATCTTCAACGTAAGCAGAGCGAATTACGATACAAGTATCTAGAGTCCCTTCACCAGTTAGATAACCGACTGCACCACCGTAGCTACCACGACGCGTTTTTTCTACGTCTCGAATAAGCTGCATTGCGCGGATTTTTGGTGCGCCCGTTAGCGTGCCCATGTTCATACAAGCTTGGTAAGCGTGCAGAGCATCTAAGTCTTCACGGAGCTGACCAACAACACGAGAAACCAAGTGCATTACATGGCTGTAGCGGTCTACTTTCAGTAAGTCTGCTACGTGGCGAGTGCCAGCTTCGGCAATACGTGCCACATCGTTACGCGCTAGGTCAACTAGCATCATGTGCTCGGCGTTTTCTTTCTTGTCGGTACGCAGTTCAAGCTCGATACGGCTGTCTAGGTCGAAATCGATTTGACCGTCAGGGCGCTTACCACGACGACGAGTACCAGCAATCGGGTAGATCTCGATTTGGTTGGTTTCTGTCTCGTATTTCAGCGCGCTTTCTGGAGATGCACCGAACAGAGTAAACAGCTCGTCTTGCATGTAGAACATGTAAGGGCTTGGGTTGCTTTGTTTGAGTTCTTTATAAGCCGCCAGTGGGGCAGGGCAAGGTAGAGTGAAGCGGCGTGAAGGTACCACTTGGAATACATCGCCTTTAACTACGTACTCTTTTAAATCACGAACCGTTTGGCAGAAGTCTTCATCTGAAACGCTAGGTACAGCTTCAACGTTGTCTAACGGCGTTACTTCAGTGATGGCTTTCAGGGACTGACACTGAGTTTGAATGTCGGCTAGACGGTCAGTTAATTGCACTTTGATGTTGTCATCTTGAGCAAATAAGCTCGCGTGAAGTAAGCCTTCGTTCTCTTGGTGATCGAAACGCAATAGTGTTTCAGCTACGTAGAATACAAAGTCAGGACAATTGTTGGTTGCTTCAGCATCACCTAGTGGCTCAAAGTTTGCCACGATGTCGTAAGCGAATAAGCCCGCCATGAATAATGCGTGTTTGTTATCCGCGTCTTGCTCAAAGCTGTGCTGAACCAAACGCAGTGCATCGAATGAAGAGGCTTCTCTTAAACGTGAGTCTTCGTCTAATTCGTTGCTTGGTTCGATAAAAGTCAGCGTCAAAACGTTATCAGTAAGGTCAGATTTAATTTCTGCTTTCACGTTTTGAGTGAGATGTTCGATAAGCGCTTGACCGTTTTCAGTCAATGCTTGAAAGGTTACTTCATGTCCGCGACATACGATGCGAACAGCAGAGTCGATAAGGAGTAGGCTTGTCAGGTTCTGTTTAGATTCAATCTCGGCAGATTCCAACAAAAGACTATCAGTTTTGTTTTCACACAAAGTATGAAAAACGCTGGTTGGATCTTGCGAGTAAGGAACTGAGGAATTGATGACCTCAATGGTTCCCAGCTTTTTGATTTCAATGGCCTTGTTCACAAGACCTCCTTTATGATTCTTTAAATTTCCTGCCGTACATAGTCGCATAAAGATACCTTTCACCCAATCTAGAATATGGTCAATTCGATGATTTGTTAGTCAGTTGAATGTGAGATGTTCGACAAATTAAAAAGCCCGCTATTAAAGCGGGCTTAGTGATAACTTTTTTATAAACAAACTGTTTAATTAGAAGTACACGTTAGCCCACCAAGAACTTGTCCAAGTGCGCCACCAATTAAGCTCTGAACTTGCTTCTACTGAAGAAAGTTCTAAAACTTTATCTTTATGGTTTTGGTTAAATTCTTGTAACATGGTGAACCTATCAAATGTGATACTTCGTATTTGTGTACTAGTTAACTAGTTTTCTGCTTGCGGGTCAAGTGTGTTGACACAAATATAACGATAAAAATTGAAAACAATGAAAAAGAATATATGAGAATTGATCTACATAGTCATACAACAGCCTCAGATGGCCGACTTACTCCACCTGAGCTAATTGACCGAGCGCTTGGCTTTAACATCGAAGCGCTAGCGATTACAGATCATGACACGACTGATGGGCTTGCTGAAGCACGCAGCTACATTGCGGATAACAACCTTCCTATTCAGTTGATAAACGGCATTGAGATTTCGACTGTTTGGCAAAACAAAGATATCCATATTGTTGGGTTAAACGTTGATCCTGAGTCACCAGAACTCAAAGCGCTCATTGAACAACAGAAGCAACACCGTATTGGGCGTGCTGAGATGATCGCTCACCGTCTTGAGAAAGCGACTCGTGAAGGGGTGTTAGAAGAAGTTAAATTGATTGCGGGTGATGCACCAATCACTCGCGCTCACTTTGCTAAGTGGCTAGTCGACAATGGCTATGCGAAAACTATGCAGCAGGTGTTTAAAAAGTTTCTTACTCGTAATAACCCAGGTTATGTGCCGCCAACTTGGTGTTCAATGAGTGATGCTGTCACGGCTATTCATGCTGCTGGTGGACAAGCCGTACTCGCTCACCCTGGGCGATATGGACTTACAGCCAAGTGGGTTAAGCGCCTGCTAGCGGCATTTGTTGAAGCGAAAGGGGATGCGATGGAAGTAGCTCAACCTCAGCAAGCGCAACAAGAAAGACGCACACTCGCGGATTATGCTATACAATACAAACTATTAGCCTCCCAAGGCAGTGATTTCCATTACCCATCTCCGTGGATGGAACTTGGACGCAATCTCTGGCTACCTTCTGGGGTCGAAGAAGTATGGAAAGATTGGGAGTTTCAAACGGTTTCACCATCTGAATAGTCTTTAGGTGAGCCAGCTCCTTCTGATGATAGAGTCGAGAGATTCGATAACGAGGATCAACAATGAGCCAGTTTTTTTATGTACACCCAGATAACCCACAAGCACGCTTAATTACTCAAGCGGTTGCGATTATTCGCAATGGCGGCGTTGTGGTTTATCCAACAGATTCCGGTTATGCGCTGGGCTGTCAGCTTGAAAACAAACAAGCACTTGAACGTATCTGTAAAATTCGTCGCATCGATGACAAGCACAATTTCACCTTGTTATGTCGTGATCTTTCTGAATTATCACTGTATGCACGCGTCGATAACGTGGCTTTCCGTCTACTGAAAGCACATACACCAGGTGCTTACACGTTTATCTTTAAAGCAACCAAAGAAGTGCCAAAGCGTTTGATGAACGCCAAGCGTAAAACGATTGGTATTCGTGTCCCAGACAACAAGATTGCACTCGACCTTTTGGAAGCGATGGGTGAACCATTAATGTCGACGTCTCTGATTCTGCCGGGTAACGAGACTACGGAGTCGGATCCAGAAGAAATTCGTGACAGCCTAGAACATGCGGTTGATGTCATTTTGAATGGCGGTTACTTAGGTGAGCAACCGACGACGGTTATTGACTTCAGTGACGATGATGCCGTGGTTCTACGTCGTGGTGCTGGCGATCCTGCGCCGTTTGAATAATCGCTTTACTGATTAACAGTCTGTAACGATACAGCAAACCTGCCACAGTAAATAACAAGTGCTTTTTGGCAGGTTATTTGCGATAATACGCGACCGCGATTTGGTCGCGAAAAATTCATTCGACGTCTGTGAAGACGACAATTAGGTAGAAAAGAGTAAATGAGCGAAAAATTACAGAAGGTTTTAGCGCGAGCTGGTCACGGTTCTCGTCGTGAACTAGAAGGTTTAATCAAATCTGGTCGTGTAAGTGTTAACGGTCAAGTTGCGAAACTGGGCGAGCGTCTTGAAGACGAGAACTCAGTGATCCGTATCGATGGCCATACTGTTTCAGGCAAGGCTTCTGAAGAAGTGGTTTGTCGTGTACTTGCTTACTACAAACCTGAAGGTGAGCTTTGTACTCGTCACGACCCTGAAGGCCGCCGTACTGTTTTCGATCGTCTACCTAAGATCCGTGGTTCTCGTTGGATTTCAGTTGGTCGTCTTGATGCAAACACATCAGGCCTTTTGCTTTTCACTACTGATGGTGAGCTTGCAAACCGTCTAATGCACCCAAGCCGTCAGGTTGAGCGTGAGTACCTAGTACGTGTATTCGGTGAAGTGACTGAGCAAAAAGTTAAAAACGTTACTCGTGGTGTACAACTAGAAGACGGCATGGCTCGTTTTGAAGATGTTGTTTACGCTGGTGGTGAAGGTATGAACCATACTTTCTACGTAGCGATTAACGAAGGTCGTAACCGTGAAGTTCGTCGTCTTTGGGAATCACAAGAAACAACAGTAAGCCGCCTGAAACGTGTACGTTACGGTGATATCTACCTTGATAAGAAACTGCCTCGTGGCGGTTGGAAAGAGCTAGATCTTCAAGAAGTTAACTACCTGCGTGAGCTTGTTGAGCTTAAGCCTGAGAAAGAGACACTGTTGGATCTTGATCCTTCAAACACTTCTCGTAAGCGTGAGCGTTCTCGTAGCCAAAAAATTCGTCGTGCTGTTAAACGTCACGAAGAGCGTGCAAACGCACCAAAAGGCCGTAGCAACCAAACTAAGCGTAAGAAGCCTGCAACTCGCGGTACTACAACACCTGATTCAGGTCGTAGCGCTCCAGCTGCAAACAAAGGCAAACCTCAGGCTAACAAAAGTAAGCCTAAACTGAACAACGGTCGTCCGGCTAAACCAGCTAAGCCAAGAACACGTCAGTAATTACGTAATTTCTTACGCGTAAAGCTTCATTAGCTGAAAGCACTGAATACTAAAAAACCTGCTCATTGAGCAGGTTTTTTTACGTCTGGAGAAATAGCAGATGCGGGATGCGAGTAACCGAGTATCGAAAACATGCTGCCATAAGTGACAGTAAGCGAGCTTTTCGCATCTCTTATCTCGTGTAGGCGCATCTATAATCTGCTCGTATCTCGTATCTCGTATCTCGTATCTCGTATCTCGTTTCTTTTACTTATGATTCGAAAAGTTATCGCCTTTCGCCAGTCGGTCGTAAAGCACAACATTCACTGATGCCGCTAGATTCATACAGCCGTTGGTCGGAACGTAAATCGTCTCACGACAGAAATCTGTGATTTCTTTCTTTAGCGTGCCATCTTCTGGGCCAAAAATGTAAAACGCACGTGGTGGGTGCTTGTAATCAGGTAGAGGCTTAGCACCTTCAATCAGATCAACAGCAACCGGCACGCAGCCTACTGGAATAATATCTTTCAGCTCTTCAACACCAATCAAAGGCAGGGCTAAGTGCTTTTCTTTGGTATCGGTATGGAATTTTCGCGCATGGTCGTAGCGTGTGCCAGTGTAAAACACAGAGTTGGCGCCGTAGCAGCCAGCTGCTCGCATCACTGAGCCTACGTTTTCTGGCGTCTTTGGGTTAACTAGGCCAATGCAGGCATAGCCTTTTGATTGTGTGTCTGTTTTTGCTTTGGTCATAATCAGTGAATCTAACGTTGATGATGAAAGTGATGAATCACGATGGAAAATAGCGTGATAAAAATAGCCGAGCAATGGGCTCGGCTAACTTTTAACTCGCTTACATGAATACTTGTTTACTCATGTAGATGAGCGTCAACAGCGGTATTAGTCGCGTTTCCACAGCATGTGACAGAACTTATGTTCTGGATCACGGCTGATTAACATGCGAGCAAATACGTCGTCTAGAACGTCATCAGCTTCATTCACAAGACCAATGCGCACTTCAGCGTAGATCTCTTTGTCGACTTCAAAGCCAACATGTTCAACCCAATCATCGCCAGTTTCAACAAGCTCTGCTGCGCCACGATCTTCAAACTGAGCAGTGAAAAGAATCACGTCTGCAGGCTCTAGGTTGTCAGGTGCCATCTCTAGGAAGATGTCGTATGCAGTGTCAATTGCGTCGTCATAAGACATTAGGTCGTTAGCTTCGGTCATAATAAGTATCTTAGCTTGCGCGGTTCATGTATTTACGTTCAGCAGTGTTTACTACTACTTTGTCGCCAGTCGCGATGTATTCAGGTACTTGAATAGTAAGACCTGTAGAAAGACGAGCAGGTTTAGTACGAGCAGACGCTGATGCACCTTTGATTGAAGGATCAGTCTCTTCGATAACTAGTTCAACAGATGTTGGTAGCTCAAGCGTTGCAGCGTTGCCGTCGATAAGGATCGCGTACATGCCTTGAGTTTCTTCGTTGATGAACAGTAGTTCGTCTTCGATAGTCTCACCGTTGAAGATGAATTGTGTGTAATCTTCGTTGTCCATGAAGATGTACTCGTTGCCATCAACGTAAGAGAACATTACTGCACGCTTAGTTACGTCAATAGTTTCAACAATTTCGTCAGCCTTGTGGCGAACTTCAGTTTTAACGCCAGTTGCTACATCGTTACCACGGAAGCGGTAAATCTTTTGGCCGCCACGGCCGCCTGGTGTTGTTACTTCGATATCTTTAACGATCACTGTTTTGCTTTCTACTGTGATAGCAAAACCTTTTTTAATTTCACTTGCTCTAGGCATTTTGTGTTTGTCCTTAGTGGGTCTATCCGCTGATTATATCTCGGAGATGCTATAAATAGGAATAGCTTGAATCATAAAGTCACCTAGGCGATCATAGAGTTATAGTTAAATCATTATTTTATTTACCGAAACGACCTATGCAGCTACCCGTTATTGACCCAACACAGCCTTTTCAACCTGAATTTCAACCTGTGGTTAACGATCTGATTACCTTTTTAAAAGGTGGGTTAGGATCTAATCTGCACAGTATTTATATTTATGGCAGTGTGGCTCGTAAGCAAGCCGTCGTTGGTCGCTCCAATCTAGATGTGGTTGTGGTGACCCATCGACCGTTTCCTGACCAACGAACCACTTTGTTGAACACCATCAAATGGCGTTTCCAAAAGAGCTTCCCGCAGGTAACTCAAGTGGCGATAAAAACTACCTTAGTGAGTGAGATAGTCGATTTCGACAATATCTTCACTTGGGGTTTTATGCTCAAGCATTTAGCCGTGTGTGTGCATGGTGAAGACTTATCAGACTGCTATGGTGATTTTGAAACAAGTTGGGAAATCGCTAAGCACTGGAATATGGATGCGGAAAACTGGTTGGCGGTGTATCGCAACAAGATCGCACGAGCGACAACGCCAGAACAACAAGTCGCTGCGCAGGTGATTATTGCCAAGAAGCTTCTACGGGCGAGTTACTCACTGGTGATGTACCGCGATAAATATTGGTACGATGATCCTGTTGAATGTGGCCAACAGTTCTTGAAGTATCACCCAGATCGAGAAGTCGAAATCCAAAGGTTGGGCATTTTACTTTCTGGTCGACCAATCCCTAAACGTTCGGTGATCGGTATTCTTGATGGCTTTGGTGAGTGGTTGATTAAGCAGTATCAGAAAACCGAGTTCAGAATCGGATAGAGATTTATAACCGATCCATTGATACTAAAAAGCAGAGTGTGCTGAAGAACATATCTCTGCTTTTTTCGTTTTAAGAGCATATTGAATATAGTGCTAGAACAAACCCAACTGCTGCCCAGTAACTCTTTCAAAGTCTAAACCGATGAAGGGCAGTATTGCCTCTGCGACCGGTTTAATCTGCTTGTCGATATAGTGCTGATAATCGATACCACTCTTTAAATACTCCTTGGGCTCAGGGCCACTCAGAGTAATCAAATACTCAATGCGTCCTTTATTTTGGTATTGAAGAGGGCGCCCTAACTGAGCATTGATCTCATCGGCCATACGAGCTGCGCGAACCTGCGGCGGAATGTTCTTTTGGTATTCATGTAATTTGCGGCGTAAGCGCTTTTGATACACCAATAAATCATCATGTTTGCCAGCAGAGGTTTCATCAACAAACTGTCTGACGTAGTCGGTTGGATCTTGATCGTGAAACACCATCTCATACAAGGTTTGTTGGAATTGCTGTGCGAGAGGTGTCCAATCGGTGCGTGCACTCTCAAGCCCTTTAAATATGATCTTTTCTTTATCGCCTTGAGTGATTAATCCGGCATAACGTTTCTTCGAACCGGTTTCTGAACCTCTAATGGTCGGCATTAGAAACTTGCGATAGTGAGTCTCGTATTCCAATTCGAGTATTGAGGTTAGGTTGTGGGTCTCTTTTAAGTGATTCGTCCACCAATCGTTGATGTAAGCGACCAGTGTGTTCCCGATCTCGTCTGCTTTTTGCTGATCATAACTGCCGTTCAGAGACACGAAGGTTGAATCGGTATCGCCGTAAATCACTTGATAGCCTTTGTCTTCGATCAGAACCTTGGTTTGCTTCATGATCTCATGTCCACGCATGGTAATTGAAGACGCTAACCGGGTATCGAAGAAACGACAACCAGACGAACCTAACACACCATAGAATGAGTTCATGATGATCTTAATCGCCTGAGAGAACGCTTTCTCGTTGTTCTTCTTCGCCACATCACGTGCAGCCCAAAGGTTTTCGATCATCTCGGGCAAGAAGTGTTTAGAGCGGTGGAATTGCCCACCTCGAAAGCCATCAACGGCTTGGTTTTCTGCTGGGCCTAGTTCAAGCTTCAACCCTTCAATTAGTCCCATAGGGTCAATCAGAAACGAGCGAATGATCGATGGATACAGGCTCTTAAAATCGAGTACCAAAACCGAGTCGTACAGATTGGGAATTGAATCCATCACATAACCGCCGGGGCTCGCAATCCAATTCTCTGGCTCTAAGTTCGGTGCGACATAACCCGCTCTGTGGATTTGAGGCAGATATAAGTTAGTAAAGGCCGCAACAGAGCCACCAACGCGATCCAGCTCAACACCGGTTAATCGAGAGCGCTCAATCGCGAAGTCGAGTAGGTGAGTGTGCTCGAAGATGCTGTTTACCAGTACGCAGTCTTGAAGGTTGTACTTAGCGAGTGAGGGTTTATCGAACTTAAACATTCGGTTTATCTCATCCATACGGTCATGAACGTTATGGATGTCTTTGCCTTCCCCAAGCAGCTCTTGCGATACCGACTCAAGAGACCAAGAACGGAAGTGGTAGGTCGCTGTCTTGAGCATATCAATACCATCCAAGACAACGCGTCCCGGAATCGTGATAAAACCTTGCTGATTTTGAGCAGAACTGCGGAAAAAGCTCGGTTGGTTGTCTCTGCCGATGTTGAGCTTCACTTCGTTCCATTCTGAACGTTTGTGCAGCAGCCTAAAATCGAAGTCGATAACATTCCAGCCAATGATGATGTCAGGATCAAATTCAGAGAACCAAGCTATCATGGCTTCAAGTAGCGCTTTCTCGTTGGCAACCCATTGGATATTGGTTTCAGCTTGTTGTGCTTCACCGACCATGATTACTTGGCTGTCCATCGGGCTGTCTAGGCCAATTGAATAAAGCACGCCTTTTTCCGAACACTCAATATCAAGCGAGACCACAGATAGACTGGGTAAGTAATCACCTGCTCGGCATTTTGCGTTTGAGACTCGACGATGCTGATTTTTTTGCACAGCAGATCCGGTGAACTCAATACTTCCCTTGATAAAACGTTCCATCAAGAATCGATCGGCGAGTCGAATATCGCTTTCAAAGGTTTGGATTTCTTCGTTGTGAAAGGCTTGCGCTAAACCAAAGCTGCTTCTCGACAGTGAGGTGTAACACGCGGCGAGAGGTGTTTGCTCGAATGTGGCTAATTCTAGAGGCTTAAATTGGCAATCGATCGACTCTTTCGCTGCGATTGCCTGACATGCCTCAACGTCAGATTGAGCGACAAAAAATACCGGTTTTTCATTTTGAATCGTCAGCAGAGTAGGGCCTTGAGGGGTGCTTAACCACAAGTCGATTTGTGTGCGCCCTGAAAAATCTCTTGCTTGTCTTGTGAGTACAAAGCCTTGCTGAATATCCAATGTAGTAACCTATTGAAATGGGGAATCGAATACTACCATCTAGCGACCCTCTGCGCACAAAAGGCAGTAAAAATACTAACTAAATTCTAGTTAGTAGAGGCAAATAACGGGACTCTATAAGCAAATAAGTGAAATTGTCGCGAATGGTTATTCAATGGTATTGAAAATATCTTTATCTTATGTAATTTTATTGGGTGTTGTTTTAACTGGTTGATTTTTAGAAAAAGCTTGTTGTTTTAGTTAGCTTATTTGTTAATAAGTACTTGCTAAAGTTCGTGTTTCAGCACATATTCAACAGAGCTTTTTTTTAGTAATTAAGTTAAGATGTACTCAATGCTGCGATCCACTGTTCCTTTGTTCAATTGTTTCAAACAGGTGAAATGACACAGTGGTTGCAGAGCCAATTAATAGTGTGGAGATACAAGTTTGATAAATGTTTTCCTTGTAGATGATCACGAGCTGGTTCGCACAGGGATACGACGTATTATTGAAGACGTCCGTGGAATGAACGTAGCAGGGGAAGCTGAAAGCGGTGAAGATGCTGCAAAATGGTGTCGTACTAACAATACTGACGTTATTTTGATGGATATGAATATGCCTGGTATTGGTGGCTTAGAAGCAACCAAGAAGATCTTGCGTTTCAACCCTGATGTTAAAATCATCGTTTTAACTGTTCATACGGAAAATCCGTTTCCAACTAAAGTGATGCAAGCTGGAGCTGCTGGTTACCTTACTAAAGGGGCAGGTCCGGATGAAATGGTAAATGCAATTCGAGTGGTTAATAGTGGCCAACGATACATTTCACCAGAAATTGCGCAGCAGATGGCTTTGAGCCAATTCTCGCCTGCGTCTGAAAATCCATTCGCAGACTTATCTGAACGTGAACTTCAAATCATGATGATGATTACCAAAGGTCAGAAAGTGACGGATATTTCAGAACAACTCAATCTAAGTCCTAAAACAGTCAACAGTTACCGCTACCGCTTGTTCAGTAAGCTGGATATCAGTGGCGATGTAGAGCTGACGCATTTAGCGATTAGACATGGAATGTTAGACACTGAGACCCTTTAACACTGAGATCGTATAGTGACCAACTTGTTTGACTCAGTCTCATTCCTCAAGACAGTAACAGAGCAGCCCGGCGTTTATCGAATGTATAACGCCGAGGCTGCCGTTATTTACGTCGGTAAAGCTAAGAACCTCAAAAAACGCCTTTCCAGTTATTTCCGTAAAAAAGTCGACAGTGAAAAAACACGCGCTCTAGTTAGTAATATTGACAAGATCGATGTCACTGTAACGCACACGGAAACAGAAGCGCTCATTCTTGAGCACAACTACATCAAGCAGTACTTGCCTAAATACAACGTACTTTTGCGTGATGATAAGTCGTACCCTTATATTTTTATTAGCGGTCACAAGCATCCTCGTTTGTCGATGCACCGTGGTGCTAAGAAGAAAAAGGGCGAATACTTTGGTCCTTACCCTGATTCCGGCGCTGTGCGTGAGACGCTACACCTAATCCAAAAGATTTTCCCTGCCCGCCAGTGTGAAGATACGGTTTATGCCAATAGAACGCGCCCGTGTTTGATGTATCAGATTGGTCGTTGTGCTGCGCCATGTGTTAGCTCAATCATCTCTGATGAAGAGTACAGTGAACTTATCGACTACGTTCGTCTGTTCCTGCAAGGGAAAGACAAATTAGTCCTTGAGACGCTCATCGACAAAATGGACAAGGCAAGCCGTGAGCTTCGTTTTGAACAAGCTGCCGCTTTCCGTGATCAAATCCAAGCGATTCGACGTGTGCAAGAACAACAATACGTATCTGACGATTCAATGGAAGATATGGACGTGTTGGGATTTGCTCAAGAGAATGGCGTAGCGTGTATTCATATCTTGATGATTCGCCAAGGCAAGGTTTTAGGCAGTAGAAGCCATTTCCCTAAAATTCCCAACAATACGGTGCGAGAAGAGGTCTTTTCGAGCTTTTTAAGCCAATACTATCTTGCGCATAGTGAAGCGAGAACCATCCCAACCCGTTTGATTCTCAATGCCGATTTGATGGAAGATGTCACACCGATTCAAGAAGCCTTGTGTGAAGTAGCGGGTCGTAAGATTCACTTCAATACCAACCCTTCAGGTACTCGAGGTCGTTACCTTAAATTGTCTAATACCAATGCATTGACGGCTATTACCACCAAGATTAATCACAAGATGACGATTAATCAGCGCTTCAAAGAGCTCCAACAAGTGCTGTCGATGGATGCTATCAAGCGCATGGAATGTTTTGATATCAGTCATACCATGGGTGAAAGCACGATTGCGTCGTGTGTGGTGTTCAATCAAGAAGGCCCGGTTAAACCAGAGTACCGTCGTTACAACATCACCGGCATTACAGGTGGCGATGATTATGCAGCGATGGCTCAGGCGCTTGAGAGACGTTATTCGAAGCAACTCGATGTCGACAAGATCCCAGACATCATCTTTATCGATGGTGGTAAAGGTCAGCTAAACCGCGCTCATGAGATCATTTCTCAATATTGGGGTGATTGGCCGTTTAGACCAAGAATGATGGGTATTGCGAAAGGCGTGACGCGTAAACCGGGTTTAGAAACTTTGGTAACCCTTGAAGGTGAAGAGTTTAATTTACCTAGCGATGCACCAGCGCTGCATCTTATCCAGCACATTCGTGATGAGAGCCATAATCATGCGATTGCAGGGCACAGGGCGAAACGTGGTAAAACGCGCAGAACCAGTGCTTTGGAAGGAATTGAAGGGGTAGGACCTAAACGTCGTCAAGTTTTGCTGAAATATATGGGTGGCTTACAAGAACTTAAGCGTGCAACTGTCGAAGAAATAGCCAAAGTGCCGGGCATTAGTCATTCTTTGGCAGAAAACATTTATCAAGCATTGAAACAATAGTAAAAATCCCGCACCATTAAAGCGCAATTAATAAGAGCCCAATAATATGCGTTTGAATATACCTAACATTTTGTCCTTACTGAGACTATTTTTGATCCCAGTATTCGTTGTCGTTTTCTATCTACCTTATCAATGGGCTCCTTTCGCTGCTGCGATGGTGTTTTGGGTAGCCGGTTTCACTGATTGGCTAGATGGCATGCTAGCTCGTAAGTTAGGGCAAACGTCTCGCTTCGGTGCCTTCATTGACCCTGTGGCTGACAAAGTGTTGGTCGCTACGGCTCTTATCCTGATTACAGAGCATTACCACTCTATTTGGATAACTATTCCAGCCGTGACCATGATTGCTCGTGAGATCATCATTTCAGCGCTTCGTGAATGGATGGCTGAAATCGGTAAACGCGCAAGTGTTGCGGTATCTTGGGTTGGTAAAGTAAAAACGGTTTCTCAGATGTTCGCCCTTTGGGTACTTATCTGGCGCTATGACGATTGGATGGTGTGGGTAGGTTACATTGCACTGTATGTCGCCACCGTTCTTACTTACTGGTCAATGGCACAATACTTGATGGCTGCCAAAGACGATTTGTTAGACGAAAAACATCATTGATGAAGAAGCGAGCTGAGGCTCGCTTTTTTGATCTTTAACCTAAGGTTAAGTTATCAATAGTGGATATCTAATGTGATATAGATCTCCTTTGAATAACCCGCTCACAGTGTGTTTTGAACATAAAGTCAGCTATTTGGCCTGTTTCGTATGAAATCTATTCAAACGAATTAAAAATACAAAAATAATATTGACTCAATCGTCTGAATCCGTAGAATGCATCCCGTACCCAAGAGGATGGCAATGAGCGATTCGATTGGAGTTACTAAGGCGCCTTGGCAGAGTGGCTATGCAGCGGATTGCAAATCCGTGGACCTCGGTTCGACTCCGGGAGGCGCCTCCATTCTCTCTTTCTTCTAGAAAGAATTTGAATGAAAATGCGATACTAGCTCAGTTGGTAGAGCGCAACCTTGCCAAGGTTGAGGTCATCGGTTCGAACCCGATGTATCGCTCCAAATTTTGTAATGTTGATTGGCGTCAGCGTTAAGATGGTGTTTTACTTTTCAGTAATCGGCATCGCAATAAAGAATTGCGTGCCCTGGTGGTGGAATTGGTAGACACAAGGGATTTAAAATCCCTCGGCGTTCGCGCTGTGCCGGTTCAAGTCCGGCCCGGGGCACCATCTATTAAAGTCTTTATCTCGATAAAGCAAATGCGATACTAGCTCAGTTGGTAGAGCGCAACCTTGCCAAGGTTGAGGTCATCGGTTCGAACCCGATGTATCGCTCCAAATTAAGAAGCCCGAACAGAAATGTTCGGGCTTTTTGGTTTCTGACGTTTAGCTTTTACGTTTAAGAACTCTTCTTGTTCGAATCCGCACTCAACATTCATTTCTATCTCTGTTTCAAATTTTGCAATCAAGTTAGTTTTTAAAAGCGAGATTCCCTATGAACTCGTTCCTCGTGCTAGGGAATGACGGAAAGACGGTATGACCTCAAAGTCTCTCTAGTAACGTTTATAAATCCACGTCGTCATCCTCGGGCGTGAGGAACGAGCGAACCGGGGAGCTCTTGCCGCTTGCTGATTAACTTCAGTTTAATCTATTGCATCAGATAGTTTCTGAATAAAACAATACATCGACATGTTGTAAGGGACTCCCAATGAACTCATTCTTCAGGCTAAGGAATGACGGAAAGGCGCCACAGCCTCAAAGCCATCACTAACACCGCCTGTACACCCACGTCGTCATCCTCGGGTGTGAGGAACGAATGAACCGGGGATCTCTTGCCGCTTGCTGATTAACTTCAGTTTAATCTATTGCATCAGATAGTTTCTTGAATAAAGCAATACAATGACATGTTGTAAGGGGTTCTCTATGAATTCATACCTCGCTCTAGGGAGTGACGCCATGACCTAAAAGCTTCTCTAGCAACGTTTATAACCCCACGTCGTCATCCTCGGGTATGAGGAACGAATGAACCGGGGATCTCTTTTCCAAACGATAGTGTGACGATATTTACAGCAATTGCTTAGCCACCGCTGCTATTTATCAAGCTATTACTAAAAACTATTGATCGTTCATTTCACTTTATGTTACTTTCCCGCGCAATCTCGGAATGAAAATGTTCAAGAAGAGCAACGATTGCTTCTGGGGGATACGCGTAGTGACCATTCTTGCTGATTGGGACATTACGTAGGGTAGGTATTGGCTAGTCCTTTAGCTGATAGACGGGATACTTATGGCGCAGTTCGTCATGTTAATGGGAAACCCAACATTGAACACACTAATTACAACATTGCTAATCAGCTCTGCATTTCCAAAGGGACCAGCTCCTCATAGCTGCCCGATCCTGCAAAAATGTCCAATTCTTCAAAACAGTAGCATTACTGAACCTTGAGCTCACGCTAACAATTTATCGCTGTCTTAAGACGGCTTAATTTCGTATTCGTCATTTGACTTATGCGAGCGTACAGCTATATCTCATTTCTAGACAATACGTGTACTTCACTATGAACTCTCTCCAAATTTAACGAGAGTTGGTGGGTAATTGCGTCTGATGGAGGTGAGTATGAACACATTCAAGGGGACTTTTATGACTACCGCCTTTGAAGTCGATATCAATACTATCGCAAATTCATTTTCAACTATGGTTCCTATCTTAGAGGGAACGTACGACCTAACACCTGACGCTATTTTGCTAGAGCAAGAACAGCATGAGTCGGATGTTCGCTCTTACCCAAGACGCCTGCCTATTGCTATTAAACGAGCATGTGGCGCTTTAGTTGAAGATACTCGTGGCCAACTCTTTCTCGATTGCTTAGCCGGTGCAGGTACACTTTCTCTGGGTTACAACCACCCTGAGATTAACCAAGCACTTAAAGACCAACTCGATTCTGGTTTGCCATACCAAACACTTGATATCACGACTCAAGCAAAAGAGACGTTTATCAAGCGAGTTAAAGCTTTTCTTCCTCAAGACTTTTCAAATAACTCGGTTCTTCAATTCTGTGGCCCATCTGGCGCTGACGCTGTGGAAGCGGCGATCAAGCTCGCCAAGCAAACCACAGGTCGCAACACCATGTTTGCTTTCCGTGGTGCTTACCATGGTATGACGAACGGCACCATGGGTATGATGGGTAACCTCGGCACTAAAGAGCGTCGTAGCGGCTTGATGTCTGATGTGCACTTCATGCCTTTCCCATACAACCTACGCTGCCCGTTTGGTATTGGTGGTGAAGCGGGTGCTAACGCGAGCATTCGTTACATCGAACGTATGTTGAATGATGACGAGTCTGGCATCATGAAACCGGCGGCGATGATCGTTGAGCCTGTGCAAGGTGAGGGCGGTGTGATTCCTGCTCCAGCATCTTGGTTACAAGGCCTACGTCGCATCTGTGATGAGCACGGCATCCTACTGATTTTTGATGAGATTCAGTGTGGTGTGGGCAAAACTGGCCATCGATTTGCGTTTGAAGAGTCTGGTGTTAATCCAGATATCTTATGTTTATCTAAAGCGATTGGTGGCGGACTGCCTATGTCGCTGCTTGTGTTCGATAAGAGCATTGATACATGGAAAGCGGGTGAGCACACCGGTACATTCCGTGGTAACCAATTAGCAATGGTCTCTGGCGCTAAGGCGTTGGAGATCATCGAACGAGATGGCTTAGTTGAGCACGCGAACATCGCAGGCCAATATTTACGTCACGGGCTTGAGAAGATTCAATCACGCGTTAGCTGTATTGCTGAAGTTCGTGGTAAAGGCCTGATGCTCGGTGCTGAGATCAAACAACCAAATGGTGAGCTTAACAAGTTTGGCGAACCACAATCAGACGGCGAACTAACCCTAGCGATTCAACGAGCAGCGTTAGAGCGTGGCTTGATGGTTGAAAAGGGTGGTCGTGATGGCTCGGTAATTCGTTTCCTTCCGCCAATGATTATCTCTTTTGAGCAGATTGACTTTGCACTCCGCGTAATGGAAGAAGCGATCATCGCAGCTGGTGGTGGCTTACAACAAGACCCAACTTCAAGCGAACAAGCAAACCAAGAATGGAACAAGCATTTCATCCATACAGGTTTAGGCGGTAGCGACGAATTTGCTAACGTGATGAACCAAACCACTCAAGCGATGAAAGCGGTTTTTGAACAGGTTGAAACCCCTTATTCGGGTTTAGATCCAAAAGTGCTAGAAGCAGCTATCAATGCTGTCGACCTTGATAACAATCAACACGCTTTGGTTGATGTTGTAGATAGTACTGCAGACCTTGTCGCTGCAAACTCCATCTTCGTGCAACACCCAGATTGCATTGCACACCTTCACACTCCGCCTCTTATGGCTTCGGTAGCAGCTGAATCGATTATCGCGGCGTTGAATCAATCAATGGATTCATGGGACCAAGCATCGGCTGCGACTTATGTTGAGCAGCGTGTGGTGGATTGGATGTGCGAAAAATACCAACTTGGCGCACAAGCTGACGGTGTTTTCACTAGCGGAGGCACGCAAAGTAACCTAATGGGTTTATTGCTTGCGAGAGACTGGGTTGCGGATAAGCACAATGGTCATTCTATCCAAAAGCTTGGCTTACCAGAATACGCGAGCAAACTGCGTATCTTATGTTCAAAGAAATCTCACTTCACGGTTCAAAAGTCAGCCTCTCTACTAGGGCTAGGCGAAGCGGCAGTGTGCTGTGTTGATACCAATGCAAACGGCACTATCAAGCCTGACTTGCTAGACGCAGAAGTGAAAGCGCTTAAAGCACAAGGGTTGATTCCTTTTGCTGTTGTCGGTACGGCGGGTACAACCGATCACGGTGCTATCGACGACCTTGATGCGATTGCAGACCTCGCAAGCCAACAAGGCCTTTGGTTCCATGTCGACAGTGCTTACGGTGGCGCGCTTATCTTGAGTAGCCACAAGGCTCGCTTACAAGGCATCGAAAAAGCGGACTCTGTGAGTGTCGATTTCCACAAATTGTTCTATCAAACAATCAGCTGCGGCGCGGTATTGTTGAAAGACAAAGCGAACTTTAAGTACCTTCTACATCACGCAGATTACCTAAACCGCGAACACGATGAACTGCCAAATCTAGTCGATAAGTCTATTGCGACCACCAAGCGTTTCGATGCATTGAAAGTCTTCATGACGATGCAAAGCGTTGGACCAAAGCAGTTGGGTGATATGTACGACCATCTTCTTGAGCAAACGCTAGAAGTGGCAGACCTGATTCAAAACCAAGCTGACTTAGAGCTACTCGCAGAGCCGTCACTATCAACAGTGCTGTTCCGATCTAAGCCGTCAGCAAACGGCGAGCTAGATTTAGACAAATTGAATCAAATGCTAAGACTGGAAGCGCTGACTCGTGGTGTTGCAGTACTCGGTGAAACGGTCGTGGATGGTAAGAGTGCGCTTAAATTCACTATCTTGAATCCGTGCCTAAAGACATCAGATTTCAAATCTCTAATTAACAAAATTCAAACTCTAGCCACTGAGCTAGCAGAACAACAAGGGTAATTAATACTATGGCTATTCTACAAATTGGTGCAGGCGGCGTTGGTTGGGTTGTTGCACACAAAGCAGCACAAAATAACGAAGTACTGGGTGATATCACAATCGCTTCTCGCACAATCGCGAAGTGTGAAAAAATCATCGAATCTATCAAGGGCAAAAACAACCTTAAAGATTCAACTAAGAAACTAGAAGCACGTTCAGTAGACGCTGATGATGTTGATGCGCTTGTTGCTTTGATTAAAGAAGTTCAGCCGGATCTAGTGATCAACGCTGGTCCTCCTTGGGTAAACATGGCAATCATGGAAGCATGTTACCAATCTAAAGTTTCTTATTTAGATACATCGGTAGCGGTTGACCTATGTTCTGAAGGCCAACAAGTACCACAAGCTTACGATTGGCAGTGGGGCTACCGTGAGAAGTTCGCTGAAGCAGGCATCACAGGTATTCTTGGTGCTGGTTTCGATCCAGGTGTGGTATCAATCTTTGCTGCATACGCGGTTAAGCACTTGTTCGATGAGATTGACTCAATTGATGTAATGGATGTGAATGCTGGTGACCACGGCAAGAAGTTTGCGACAAACTTTGACCCAGAAACCAACATGCTTGAGATCCAAGGCGATTCTTTCTACTGGGAAAATGAAGAGTGGAAACAAGTACCTTGTCACTCTCGTATGCTTGAGTTTGAATTCCCGAACTGTGGTTCTCACAAAGTTTACTCAATGGCGCACGATGAAGTTCGTTCAATGAAAGAGTTCATCCCAGCTAAGCGTATCGAATTTTGGATGGGCTTTGGTGATGCATACTTGAACTACTTCAACTGCATGCGTGATATCGGTCTTCTTAGCCCAGATCCGCTAACACTGCACGATGGTACTGTGGTTCAGCCTCTGCATGTTCTTAAAGCACTACTACCGGATCCAACATCTCTAGCTCCGGGTTACACTGGTTTAACGTGTATCGGTACTTGGGTTCAAGGTAAGAAAGATGGTAAAGAGCGTAGCGTATTCATCTACAATAACGCAGACCACGAAGTGGCTTACGAAGACGTAGAGCACCAAGCGATCTCTTACACAACTGGTGTTCCAGCGATTACCGCTGCACTTCAGTTCTTCCGTGGCGAATGGGCTGATAAAGGCGTGTTCAACATGGAACAGTTAAATCCAGATCCGTTCCTAGCAACTATGCCGGAAATTGGTCTAGATTGGCATGTTCAAGAGCTTGAAGCAGGCCAAGGTCTTCCAGTGATTCATGAGCTGAAAAAATAAGAACTGATTTCTTGTTTTGATTGCTAATTAAAGGGGACATGGATTGTTCCCTTTTCGATGATGATAGCCTTGAAGCTTTGGTATCATTTATTTTGATTTTGTAACTCACTGCGCTCGGACAGGACAAAATCAAAATAAATCACACCAAAATTGTTAATTTACCTTTCCATCTATAGATGCTGCTTGAGTGTTTACAAAAATGACGTTTAAGAAAGAAGAACTAAAAACCCCATATTTCATGATCAACGAAGACAAGTTGATTGCGAACTTAGAAAAAGCCAAGCAACTGAAAGAGATTTCAGGTGTGAAATTGGTACTTGCGCTTAAGTGCTTCTCGACTTGGGGCGTGTTTGACATCATCAAACCGTACCTAGACGGTACTACTAGTTCTGGCCCTTATGAAGTGAAATTAGGTCACGAAACTTTTGGCGGTGAAACTCATGCTTACAGTGTGGGCTACAGTGAAGATGACGTGAGAGAGGTTGCTGACATCTGCGACAAGATGATCTTCAACTCTCAAAGCCAACTTGCTGCTTACCGTCATATTGTTGAAGGTAAAGCTTCACTGGGTTTACGTTTAAATCCGGGCGTGAGCTACGCAGGGCAAGACTTGGCGAATCCAGCACGTCAATTCTCGCGTTTGGGCGTGCAAGCTGACCACATCAAACCAGAAATTTTCGATGAGATTAATGGTGTGATGTTCCACATGAACTGTGAGAACAAAGACGTCGATGCGTTTATCGGCCTGCTTGATTCAATCTCAGAACAGTTTGGTGAGCACTTAGATAAGTTGGACTGGGTGAGCATGGGCGGAGGTGTGTTCTTCACATGGCCTGGCTATGACATCGAAAAACTCGGTCTTGCGCTGAAAGCCTTCTCTGAAAAGCACGGTGTGCAGATGTATCTTGAGCCGGGTGAAGCGATCATCACTAAAACAACCGACCTAGTTGTGACAGTGGTCGATATTGTTGAGAACGTGAAGAAAACAGCGATTGTGGATTCAGCGACTGAGGCGCACCGCCTTGACACGCTTATCTACAATGAGCCCGCATCAGTATTGGAAGCATCAGAAACAGGCAGCCATGACTACGTGATTGGTTCGTGTTCATGTCTTGCGGGCGATCAGTTCTGCGAAGCGAGCTTTGATGAGCCACTTAAGATTGGTCAAAAGCTGCATCTGTTAGACAGCGCGGGTTACACAATGGTGAAATTGAACTGGTTCAATGGCCTTAAAATGCCTTCAATCTACTGTGAACGTAGCAGTGGTGAAGTTCAGAAGCTAAATGAATTCGGCTATGAAGACTTCAAACGCTCATTATCACAATGGTCAGTTAAGTAACTGAATCACAAGTTCAGAGCAATACAAAGAGCAGCTAATGAGCTGCTCTTTTTTGTTCTTTAATTTTGTTCTTTAATTTTGTTTATTTAGCTTTCAATCATCACACGAGTATCTTCACTGAGCGTTTCGAGTTCATTAACTACGTCGTCGATCTGTACTTCGATTGGCAGCTTAACGGCGATTTTTGATGTGAATAGACTTGAGCTAACACCGCCGCCACCAGCGATAAAGACGCGGTGACAATCCATATCGAGAATACTGATTCCTTGTCTATCCAATACATGAGTCACTTCGTTGACGATACCTGCTCGGTCGTTAGAGTCGAGTCTCAAGTGATGGACCGTGTCTTGAACATTGTGTGTATGATCGGAATCGACAAACTGCACGATGAGATCTGGATTGGCGCTGAACGCTTCTTTTACAATCGATTCGTTGATGGCTGGAAGTTGAACCTTTAGTACGCCTGCGACTTGGTCTTCAATAAAGTTCACTTTACTGATGAGCCATTTGCCGTCGTTTTCGTGAGTAACCGCAGCAAGCTGTTTGATTGTTGCTGGTGATGCTTTTCCGATAAAGTTTACGATAAATGTACTGTTCATATCAGCCCCCAAGGTTTCAATTATTCTTTGCTAATTAAATGTTTGATATCACGCGATAAAGTTCTTTAATTTCAGTGTAGAAGGTTACATCGAACAATGTTTGACCTAGGTCAATTTTTGAAACTAAGCTTCGATGCAAAAAAAGAGAATGAAGAGTAGGGCACAAAAAAAGCGGCTAGAGAGCCGCTTTTTAGAAGAGTTGTCACTGTGATTGATGATTCAGCAACTTATACTCAATAACTTATATTGAGTAGTACTAGAGACGAATTAGAACGTTACTTTGAAGTTCATACCAACAAACTGAGAGTCGTATGGTGCGCCAGCATCGTAAGCAAAACGTGCAGCGTCTTGGTTATCCCACCAAGGGTTAGTATTCAGGTTAACTTCTGCATCACCGCCCCATGCGTCACTTACCCAGTAGTGAATGTGTCCAACAGGGTTAAGGAAGAATAGCGACACATCACCCATGGTTTGAGAGCCCATCACTTCGCCACCTGAAGCAATGATATCCTGCTCTGCTTCTAGCATCATTTCACCGACAACCGCACCGAAGAAAGGTGTGATGAAGAGATCTTGCCATGAAGGTACTTCTGCAAACGCTTCTACGCCGTATTCCCAGAAGAACGTCGACATAGTCCAAGAGTATAAGAATGACTCAAACTCGTCGTAACCTGCGTGTCGAGCTGCGGTGTAGTAAACACCACCGAAATATGGGTGCATTACGTAGTTTAGGAAGTGTTCGTCACGGTCCCATGTTGGACCAGCAGAAACGTTATCTTTCCACTTTTTACCTAATGAGCTGATATCACGTTGGTCATCATCCCACTTAGTAATACTTTCAGGGAGCAGAGTCATTAGACCCACTGTCGCGACACTCAAGCCAAGAATGGTGTAGGTTTGACCCATTAGGTAATCCCAATCTTTCTCCTGACTCACCAACATGTGTTTTGGTTGTTGGATTGAGAAGTCGTACTCATCACTCGATTCGCTCAGTGCGTAATTGGTACTAGGCTTGTAGGTGTACAAGTTGTCATTAAAACAGTAATCTTGAGCACATTCATCCGAGTAAGAAAGGTTGATTGGCTGGTCGAAGTCGTATTGGCTTGCAACCGAGTTAACTGACATTAGCATTGAAAATGCGGCAGTAACCTTTGCTAGTAACGGTGATTTGGCCACAAGGGTCTCCATGAGAAAGTTTGGAATTGATCAGGATCACAATTATCTATTAAATGCCTGATTTAGGGAACTAATAATTTATAACTTTTCCTAAGAAAACCTTAGGTTTAACATTATTAATATTAGTGAAAAGGCGAATTGCTCCAAATTCAACCATAGACCAGTTTGTAAATAATGCAGTGTCTTTTTATGACAACAAGGGATAGAAATATGACGAAAATCGCAATGTTAAGCACAGGTGAAGAAGTTCTTCATGGAGACATTGTAGATACAAACGCAGCTTGGATGTCTGCTGAGTTTTATCAGCATGGTTTTGCGCTTGCTAAGCGCTCAACTGTGGGTGATCAAATGAATGCTCTTGTTGAAGAACTGTTGATGCTGAGCTTTAACTATGATGTGGTTATCGTTAATGGTGGTTTAGGCCCGACAACCGATGATATGAGTGCTGCCGCCGCTGCAGCTGCTTCCGAGCAGAAACTCGTCATGTTCCCTGAATGGCTTGCTCGTATGGAAGAGATGTTCTCTGGACGTGGCATGCCAATGCCAGACAGCAACCTTAAACAAGCTTTGTTACCTGCGAGTTCAGAGATTGTCGATAACCCTGTGGGGACGGCTTGTGGCTTCAAACTGAAAATTAACGATGCGACTTTCTATTTCACGCCGGGTGTACCAAGTGAATTCAAGCGCATGGTGACGTTTGAGATTCTTCCTGACTTGTCGTGTACCTACCCTCAAGTGGTTGCCTCTGAATGCAGTCGACTGTTTACGTTTGGTTTGTCTGAGTCCGGTATCTCTGATGTTTTGGATCAACTAAAGCTGCCAGAAGGTTATGAACTTGGTTATCGCTCTTATCTGCCGTTCATTGAGGTCAAACTGTTTGGTCCTAAGGCAGACTTAGAAACTCGCGTTAAGCTTCTGCAGATGGTTTACAAGCTGCTCGAGAGTAATGTCGTTAGTGTTGATGAGCCGATGATTGACCATATTGGACACATCATGGCGGAAAAAAAGAAGACGTTATCTGTGTCTGAAGTGTCGACCAAAGGTTCACTGTCAGCGTGGCTGCAATTGAATGAGCAGATAGAAGATTGCTTCGGACACTCATGGGTGATGGCTGAGTCAAAAGAGAGCGAACTTGAAAAGAGCGATCCATTAGCCGCGACCTTTGCGCTGGCTGGAGCAACAAGAGATAAGTGCGGAACTGAATTGGCTTTGGTGACTGGTAAGCTGGAAGGCAACACATTCAGCGTTGCATTGTCGACTGAAGCAGGCGAGTGGGGGCAGGTACTTGAGTTTTATCGTCAGTACTCGCGTGAAGACCAACGCAACGTGATTAAGACCGTTGCCGCCGATATGCTGAGAAGGCATTTAGATAACAAACCGATGTTTGGTACTTATTCTTCGGTTAAGCGATTAAAAGACATGTTTATTCCAGCGGCTATCATTAAGTAGCTATGTAAGCTAACGATGTAAGCGAACTCGCTAAGTCTGTATTAAAAACGCTAGAAAAAACGAAATAAAAAGGCCCAACATCTAAATAGGTGTTGGGCCTTTTGTTTATCTAGCCTTCTAGATAACCAAACAAGCAGCGATGTTTACACGCAACTCATGTCTGTAAGAACTCGATTACAAACCGCTTGTCATATGTAGGCTGTAGAACAAACCACGGCCGATTAACTCTGAAGCCAAGAACAATACTAGTGCTAAGCCAAGGTTAACTGGGTTCACTTTTGCTTTGTTCAGCATAGGTAGAATCCAAATCAACAAGCTTGCCATTAGCAGTGCCACTTGAAGAATCACATAGCTACCTAAACCATCGACTAACTCAGACGCTTTTGCCGCTGAAGTTTGGATGTCTCCGATTAGGTTCAGTTTTCCTACTGTCACAAGCAAGCTGATAGCAACAGCGATAACAGCCAACATGGTGATGTTACGGTCAACCGTAAAGCGGCTGTCGTTTGCGAATACAATCACGAACTGAGATAACAGCAAGCCACCCACAACCATCGTCATGATGAAGCTCAGTGGTGTGTAGATGTTGTCCCACGTCGGTACTGTGTTGATCATGTATACGTTGATCATCGCGTACATGAAGATAACACCCAGTACCATCGCGCCAACCATCAGTGCTTTCTGGATAGCAACGCCACCTTTCTTGACTACCGACAGTAACCATTGCAGGCCACCGACAGCGAAGAATGCCGCACCGAAGAACACTTCGTTAGACAACCAAGCCGAACCTAGCTGATTAAAAGCGTTAAACGCGCGCAGTGGAGAGCCAAGGTGCGTTGTCGAGAACATGAAGCCAAGACCCATCAGTACCCATAGGATAAACATTGGAACCTTGTAGCTGTTCAGTTTCTCTTCGTCATGACCAAGTACCAGTGCACGTGCGCCAATCAGTAAGTAACCACCAACCGCAGTTTGCGCCAGCACCGTAAAGAAGATTAAAGACCACTCATGAAAAATCATCTTACACCTCCTTCGGGTTTGCTAGGTGACCGCTGGTATCGCCAGTCGGCTTCGCGTTTTTGTTCAGCTTAATCACGATGTTTGGTAGCGTTTCTGTTGAAGATGGCAGTGGAGCCACATCCGCACCAGAGCCGTACTTCTCGCGAAGTGTATTGATTTCACCAAACTCCAATGCACGAAGTGGGCAAGACTCAACACAGATAGGCTGTTTGCCTTCAGAAACACGTTGGTAACAACCATCGCATTTCGTCATATGACCTTTCTTAGCATTGTATTGTGGTGCGCCGTAAGGACACGCATTGCTACAGTGCTGACAACCAATACATACGCTCTCATCAACCACAACCAAACCGTCTTCATCACGTTTGTGCATTGCGCCCGAAGGACACACTTTCACACACGCTGGGTTAGTACAGTGGTTACAAGCGATAGATAGGTAGTAAGAAAAGACATCTTTCTGAACCCAGGTATCACCATCTTGAGTGAAGTCACCACCGGCATATTCGTATACGCGACGGTAGTTCGTTTTGATGTCTAGATCGTTATAATCTTTACAAGCAAGCTGACAGGTTTTACAACCCGTGCATTTACTTGAATCAATGTAAAAGCCGTATTGTTTCATTCCAACCTACCTTATGCTTTCTTTAGCGCTTTGATTTGAACTAGGTTTGTATGCTGAGGGTTACCCTTAGCAAGTGGGCTCGGGCGCTGAGTCGTCAGCACGTTGATAGAGCCTGCATGGTCGATCTTCTGACCATCTGGTGCGTACCATGCACCTTCGCCTAGTGCGACAACTCGAGGAAGAATCCTAGGTGTCACTTTCGCTGGAATATGTACTTCGCCACGGTCGTTGAAAATACTCACCATGTCGCCGCTTTCAATACCACGTTCTTTTGCATCGATTGGGTTGATCCACAACTCTTGCGGTGCTGCTGCTTTGATTTCTGCAACGTTGCCGTAAGTCGAGTGAGTACGAGCCTTGTAGTGGAAACCGGTTAGCTGAAGTGGGTACTTCTCTGCTAGTGGGTCGTTATGACCTTCGAAAGAGTCCGCGTAAATCGGAAGTGGGTGAATCACTTCGTCTTCTTTCAGCTTCCAAGTCTTCGCGATATCAGCCAGTTGCTCTGAGTAGATCTCGATCTTGCCACTTGGTGTGGTCAGTGGGTTCGCTTCAGGATCTTTACGGAAATCTTCATAAGCGATGTAGTGGTGGTCGTAGCTACGTTTGTAGATACCCAGCTCTTTCATCTCTTCGAAGGTTGGCAGTGTTGGATCGTTCTTACGAGTTTCTGCGTAAAGGTGCTCAATCCATTGCTCTTGAGTACGGCCTTCGGTGAACTCTTTTTCTACGCCCATTCGTTTCGCAAGCTGAGTACACATCTCGTAGATAGATTTTGCTTCAAACTGAGGCTCAATCGCTTTCTGCGCGTAGATGAAGTAAGGCATGTTCGCCGCTTTACCGTCCATACACCAGTCGTCTTGCTCAGACGTTGTTAAGTCTGGCAGGATGATATCGGCGTACTTCGCTGAAGACGTCATATGGTTATCAACCACGACAATCATTTCACACGCACTTTCATCTTGAAGAATCGCGTGAGTCTTGTTGATGTCTGAGTGTTGGTTAATGATGCAGTTACCTGCGTAGTTCCAGATCATCTTGATTGGGTTCTTAAGGCGCTCTGCACCGCGAACACCATCAGTGATGTCGGTCATTTCATGGTGACGGTAAATCGCGTCTGTCCACATGAACATTGAAATAGACGTTTCAACTGGGTTTGGCACAGTAGGGAAGCGCACAAATGGAATGTTGATGTCGCTTTCACGAGCGCCTGTTGAACCGCCTGATACGCCCACAGAACCAGTGAGCAGTGACAGCATCGCGATTGCACGACACGCTAGTTCACCGTTCGCAGTGCGTTGTAAGCCCCAACCTTGGTGAATCGCACATGGTTTCGCTGTGCCCATTTCACGGCCAAGCTTAACGATGGTGTCAACTGGAATCCCCGTGATCTTAGAAGCCCATTCTGGTGTCTTCTCTACGCCATCTTCACCTAAACCTAGGATGTAAGATTTGTAGTCGCTGTTTTTAGGCGCTGATGCAGGAAGGGTCTTCTCATCGTAACCGACACAGTATTTGTCTAGGAACGGTTGGTCGACAAGGTCTTCAGTGATCATCACGTGTGCAAGACCCGCTACCAATGCCGCATCTGTAGAAGGACGAATTGGGATCCATTGATCTTCACGGCCACCGGCAGTATCGGTGTAGCGAGGGTCGATGATGATCGTTCTTGCGTTTGATTTGTTTTTGCTTTCAACGTAGTGGTGGATCTGGCCGCCACCAGACATACGCGTCTCAGCAGGGTTGTTACCAAACTGAATATTAAGTTTAGTGTTCTCTAAATCAGAGAAAGAGTTGTTGTTTGCCCAACCGCCGTAGGTGTAGCTCAAGCCTTTCGTGATTTGCGCTGTTGAGTAGTCACCGTAATGGTTTAAGTAACCACCACTTAGGTTCATTAGACGAGCAATCAGCGTTTGAGCTGGTGGCCAAGATTTAGTAACCGTGCCGCCCAGCGTACCTGTACCGTAGTTTAGGTAGATAGTGTCGTTACCGTAGTCTTTGATAAGGCGTTGCATGGTGCCAGCGACTTCATCATAAGCCTCTTCCCAGCTAATACGCTTAAACTTACCTTCACCACGTTTACCCACACGTTTCATTGGGTACTTTAGGCGATCTGGGTTATAAACACGGCGGCGCATCGAGCGACCACGTAGACACGCACGAACTTGGTGATGACCGTATTCGTCAGTGCCTGTGTTGTCTGTTTCTACGTATTTGATTTCACCGTTTTGTACATGCATACGCAGTGGGCAGCGAGAGCCACAGTTTACTGTACATGCACTCCATACGATTTTCTCATCCACATTTTCAGCAACTGCAGCCGCTACTGGTTTGGATTTGAAAGGTAATGCAATACCGCCCGCAAGTGCAGCTGCACTACCTACTGCAGAGGAAGCTTTCATGAAGCCTCTTCGAGTAAGATTCATTACCCCAGATTCTTTCTTATTCGTCATTCTAAGATGCCTTTTGCTATTGATAGCTAGCACTTTATAGGTAGTTTGTTCTTTATGTATTTATTTCGAATTATTGATTGATTGGCATCAAATAAGTGTGGAATTTAAAGTTTATGAATTGAATGTATAAAATAGATCAAAGAATGAAATGAGTTAATTAATATAATTATCTTTAAACCTATAACGGTATAAATAATAATGATTATCGATACGCATAAATTGTTGGGTTCGCTATTTTATCAAGCGACAAGTAAAGAACAGTTAATCACCATTGTCGAAGCTTTGGTTGAGAGCGAAGTACTCTCTGAAGAATGCTTGCAGGCATTAAGAAGCGAAGACGAAGATGCGCTCGCAGCAGAGTTCAGCCGCCTGTTTGAAGGCGTTGGAGACATGCCAGCTCCGCCTTGGGGTTCTGTGTACCTAGATAAAGACCGCGTTGTGTTTGGTGCTTCTACGGTTGAGTATCGCCAGTTTTTAGAATTGAATCAGATTGAATTAGACACTGGGTTAAGAGAGCCGGAAGATCAATTTGGTTTAATGTTATTCGCTCATGCGTATTTGTTAGAAAATAATAATATTAATTCAGCCGGTGAATTACTTGAGGGTCACTTATTAACTTGGTCTTCTGTTTATTTAGAAAAACTAAATAAAGCATCAGAGTTATCTTTTTATAAAAAGCTATCGGTTGATGTAATAGATTGGTTTAAGTACTTAATATCTGAATATAATTTAAACGTTGCTACTAAAAAGTTATATATCGACTAATGTCTGAACAAATAAATTCAAATAGACGCGGTTTCTTAACTCGACTTTCTAAACCGGTTAAAGCAGCCGCGAATTATGAAGAGATATCACAGCGCTTGCATGCAAGACCGCCAAGAGCGGTCGATGAGGTGCTGTTTGAGCGTCTTTGCGACGGTTGTGGATTGTGTGAACAATCGTGTCCAAATAGCGTTATTGAGATGCTAGAGGGCAGTGCGCTGCTGAATTTGGATTACAACAGTTGTTCTATGTGTAACAAATGCACTGAAGTGTGTCCGACCGGCGCACTTCATCCAACGGTCACGCCTTATATCGACCTCAAGCCGAGCTTTGCGGATAGCTGCAATAATTACATGCAAATGGACTGTTCAGCATGCCAAACGGCGTGTTCAGCTGGTGCAATACACATCGAAGTAGGAGAGTTGCCTACAGTGGACAAAGATAAGTGTAACGGCTGTGGAGAGTGCCGAAGCGCTTGTTATATTGGCTCTGTGACTCTTAACCTGACTCAGCAATAAACGTTTGGCTTTGTATGACACAAGCCAACAGGAAGATTTGGTTGAGTGATAGACGAGTCGCTTTAGATACCTAAAGACATAAATAGAAAAGGGTCCGCATTCCTAAAGGAAGCGGACCCTTTTTTGATTCTTATTGACGATATTCGAACAAAGTGACCTAAAGCCAGCTGGCTTATGCGCGTTTTTGCTTGTTTCTATGAATAACGTTACTCAGCGATAGCTCAGTCTTTGCTTTACAGATACAAGGCAATATCTCATTACCTTGCGTGTAAGCCATAGCAAAACCAACGTACTCGACCTCACCAGAATCCAACGTGCAGCGGCAAGCGCCACAGTGACCATCTCGGCAGTTGTATTCTGGCTCTAACCCAGCTTGTTCCATTGTTTCCAACAGAGTGTTTGAAGGGTTAGATTCAATTGAAGTCAGTTTGTTGATTTTGATTGTTGGCATTACAGCTCAAATCCTTCAAAGTCGTCAGCTTTTACTTCGTTGTCGATTTGGCCAACTAGGTAAGAACTGATTTCTGCTTCTTGTGGAGCAACTTGAACGTTATCTGAAGACAACCAAGCGTTGATCCATGGAATTGGGTTCGACGTTGCTGCTGGGTAAGCCGTACCTAGGCCAACAGCCTGCATACGGATGTTGGTAATGTACTCAACGTATTGGCAAAGAATGTCTTTGTTCAGACCAATCATAGAGCCATCTTTGAATAGGTATTCTGCCCACTCTTTCTCTTGCTCAGCCGCTTCTTTGAATAGGTCGAAACACTCTTGCTTACACTCTTCAGCGATCTGCATGAATTCAAAATCATCTTGACCATTGCGTAGCAAGTTGATCATGTGCTGTGTACCAGTAAGGTGAAGGGCTTCATCACGAGCGATTAGCTTGATGATCTTCGCGTTACCTTCCATTAGCTCACGCTCAGCGAATGCAAATGAACATGCGAAACTTACGTAGAAACGAATCGCTTCTAGTGCGTTTACAGACATTAGACATAGGTAAAGTTTCTTCTTCAGGTCGTGAAGTGAAATCTTGACGTCTTCGCCGTTGATGCTGTGGTTGCCTTCACCGTAGCGGTGGTAGTCAGCCGTTAGCTTGATTAGGTCGTCGTAGTAGAAAGCGATGTCTTTAGCACGCTTCAGAATCTCTTCATTTTCAACGATGTCGTCGAATACTACGCCTGGATCATTCACGATGTTACGGATGATGTGCGTGTAAGAACGAGAGTGAATCGTTTCAGAGAAAGACCAAGTTTCAATCCAAGTTTCAACTTCTGGTAGAGATACCAATGGAAGTAGGGCAACGTTAGGGCTGCGGCCTTGGATTGAATCTAGAAGCGTTTGGTACTTCAAGTTAGAGATGAAGATGTGCTTTTCATGCTCAGGAAGCTTGTTGTAGTCGATACGGTCGCTAGACACGTCTACTTCTTCTGGACGCCAGAAGAAAGAAAGCTGCTTCTCGATAAGCTTTTCGAAGATTTCGAATTTTTGTTGGTCGTAACGTGCAACGTTTACCGACTGACCCAAGAACATTGGTTCTTTTAGTTGGTCATTTTTTTGCTGAGAAAAAGTACTGTAAGCCATAAATGCCTCAAATCCTTTAAAGACCCGTAATAAAACGGACCCTGTTAATGCTTTAAACCCAGAGAAGATAACTCTTCTCTGGGGTCTTAATGTTTATTGCGGTTTAGATCTTACAACCGCCGCCTTCACAATCTTCTTCCGGCACTTGAACTGCATCGCCTTGGTCGTCTTTAGCACCATCACGAGTGTTATGGTAGTAAAGCGTCTTAACACCGTACTTGTACGCTGTTAGTAGGTCTTGAAGCAGCTTCTTCATTGGTACTTTACCGCTGTCGTAAACACTTGGGTCATAGTTAGTGTTTGCAGAGATAGCTTGGTCAACGAATTTTTGCATGATACCCACTAGGTGTAGGTAACCGTCGTTAGAACCAATGTTCCAAAGTAGCTCGTAGTTCTCTTTAAGATTTAGGAAATCTGGAACCACTTGCTTAAGGATGCCGTCTTTCGATGCTTTCACTGATACGTAACCACGTGGTGGCTCGATACCGTTAGTCGCGTTCGAGATTTGAGACGATGTCTCAGAAGGCATAAGCGCTGTTAGCGTAGAGTTACGCAGACCGTGCTCCATGATCTCTTCACGTAGAGAATCCCAATCGTAGTGCAGTGGCTCTTCACATACTAAGTCGATATCTTTTTTGTAAGTATCGATTGGCAGTAGGCCTTTCGCGTAGTTGGTCTCGTGGAAAGATGGGCAACGGCCTTGCTCTTTCGCTAGTTCAACAGATGCTTTTAGCAAGTGGTATTGAATTGCTTCAAAAGTACGGTGAGTCAGGCCATTCGCGCTGCCATCAGAGTACTTAACACCATTCTTCGCTAGGTAGTATGCGTAGTTGATTACACCTACACCTAAAGTACGACGGTTCATTGTCGACTTGTATGCAGCTGGAAGCGGGTAGTCTTGGTAATCAAGCAGTGCATCTAGAGCACGAACAACCAGCTCAGAAAGCTCTGCTAGGTCGTCCAGTTCATTGATTGCGCCAAGGTTGAATGCTGAAAGCGTACATAGTGCAATTTCGCCTTCGTCATCTTCTACGTTAGAAAGTGGCTTAGTAGGAAGCGCGATTTCTAGACATAGGTTCGATTGACGAACAGGTGCTACTTCAGAATCAAACGGGCTGTGTGTATTACAGTGGTCAACGTTCTGAATGTAGATACGACCAGTAGAAGCACGCTCTTGCATTAGCAGAGAGAAAAGCTCAACGGCTTTAACCGTTTCACGCTTCACTGAAGGATCGTTTTCGTACTTAACGTATAGCTCTTCAAAACGGTCTTGGTTTTCGAAGAACGCATCGTAAAGGCCAGGTACGTCTGAAGGTGAGAACAGGCTGATGTTGCCACCCTGAACTAGGCGAGAGTACATAAGCTTGTTCAGCTGTACGCCGTAATCCATGTGACGAACTCGGTTCTCTTCAACGCCGCGGTTGTTTTTCAGTACTAATAGAGACTGAACTTCACCGTGCCATAGTGGGTAGAATACCGTTGCTGCACCGCCACGAACACCACCTTGAGAACAACATTTTACTGCTGTTTGGAAGTATTTGTAGAAAGGGATACAGCCTGTGTGGAACGCTTCACCATTACGGATTTCAGAACCAAGCGCACGGATACGACCTGCGTTGATACCAATACCAGCACGTTGAGATACGTAACGAACAATTGAGCTTGCTGTCGCGTTGATTGAATCAAGGCTGTCACCACACTCGATCAGTACACAAGAACTGAATTGACGAGTAGGCGTACGTACACCAGACATGATCGGTGTAGGTAGAGAAATCTTAAACGTAGACGATGCGTCGTAAAAACGTTTGATGTAGTCAAGACGAGTCGATTTCGGGTATTTAGCGAATAGACACGCAGCAACTAAAATGTAAAGGAACTGAGCACTCTCGTAGATTTCTTTCGTTACACGGTTTTGCACGAAGTATTTACCTTCGAGCTGCTTAACCGCTGCGTAAGAGAAGTCTAAGTCACGTTTGTGGTCGATGTACTCGTCAAGCTCTTCGAATTCAGCTTTCGTGTAATCTTCCATAAGGTGGCTATCGTATTTACCCATATCAACCAGTTTTGCAACGTGGTCATACAGTGCAGGCGGCTCGTATTCGCCGTACGCTTTTTTACGTAGGTGGAATACAGACAGACGTGCTGCTAGATATTGGTAATCAGGAGTCTCTTCAGAGATTAAATCCGCTGCTGACTTGATGATAGTTTCATGAATGTCAGTAGTGGTGATGCCATCGTAAAACTGAATGTGAGCTTTCAATTCTACTTGTGATACAGAAACATTGTGCAAGCCTTCAGCTGCCCATGTAATCACGCGATGGATCTTCTCTAGATCGATCGTTTCTTTGCGCCCGTTACGCTTGGTAACAGTAAGTTGTTGGTTCATTCTGCTTAATTTCCCTAACAAAACTGAACAAGGCCGTGTTTTTGTGTATTTCTGTGTAATTTTTGTAAATTACGTTTCGGCTTTGTGATCTTGGTCTACCCATACATTGTAGTTCAAACACAACATATAGGGGTCATTTGTTTGTTGGGTTACAAGATAGTGCTACAACTGATATTTTTCAAGGTAAAGAAATGGGGTTGCTTGTGGATAAGTGGTGGATTGAAAAAAAACTGTAAGTGACCACTAACTGATGAGGTTATATGTGACTTGATTGTATAAAAGTCGCCTTTTAATGATGCTTTATTTTTGCACGCCCATAAAAAAAAATTCCTTGATCTTTGGCCAAAATGGGCGATTGATTTTAGGCGATTAAATTTAAATCGAGGTGGTCAAAATGGAAGCTAGCGCACGAAATTTAGACTGAAAAAAGTCGCAAAGTTATGGTAATTGCAACTCTTTTCATTCGTCTTTTTTACAAAAGGTTTTACGGTAGGGCTACCGATATTTTTTAGCCAAAGTTTTGCGTGTGGACGATGTAGTTTACGTCTACATTTGTGCCTAAACGATAAGTGTCCGTAAGAGGATTGTAGTGCAGCCCTGTAATCCCTAGTTCTTGCAGCGGAGTGTTATCGACCATCTTGATAAGTTCAGCAGGGCGAATGAACTTCTCGTGTTCATGAGTGCCTTCTGGAACGATCCTCAATAGCTTCTCTGCACCAACAATCGCAAACAAGTAAGATTTGAAATTACGGTTTAATGTAGAAAAGAACACGTGGCCGCCCGGTTTCACCAATTTCGAACAGGCAGTGATAACAGATTGTGGGTCAGGAACGTGTTCAAGCATTTCCATGCACGTTACCACATCGTACGTCTGTGGGTTCTGTTCTGCGTGGTCTTCGATAGTGCTCTGGATGTAATCGAGCTTGGTGCCCGTTTCTAATGCGTGAAGGCGCGCGACTTCTAGCGGTTCTTTACCCATGTCTAGGCCTGTCACTATCGCACCTTCAACCGCCATGCTTTCTGCAAGAATACCGCCGCCGCAGCCAACATCGAGGACTTTCTTACCAAATAGGCCTTCAGTCTTCTCTAATACGTAATTTAGTCGCAGTGGGTTGATTTGATGTAGTGGCTTAAATTCGCCTTCTAGATCCCACCAGCGTGACGCCATGTCTTCGAATTTCTTGATTTCTGCTGGGTCTACGTTCTGTGATTTAGTCATAATCGGCATTTCCAAGTTAAATAATGCATCCATGAAATTGCAGGCATTATAACTTGCCTTTTCGCGCTGACCAGAAGATCTACAATTTTGCTAGTTTATTGGATGTAAAGTGACCATGTTTCAGCAAGATATGATGCGGAGGTGCAATTTCTCATCAATTGATTGGCTACAAGGGTCACAAGATGGTAAAAGGAGAGGGAAAGTGATGCCTCCGTAGGTAAATTTGTGTTATATTTTTCGGTCTTATACGTATTCAAAAATACGATCTGACTATAGAGGGAAAATGGCTCTATGAGCGATCTAGCGAAAGAGATCACGCCCGTAAATATTGAAGATGAGCTTAGAGGTTCATACCTAGACTACGCGATGTCCGTCATCGTTGGTCGTGCCCTTCCAGATGTGCGTGATGGCCTAAAACCTGTACACCGCCGCGTTTTGTTCGCGATGAATGTACTAGGTAATGATTGGAACAAACCATATAAAAAGTCTGCTCGTGTAGTAGGTGATGTAATCGGTAAATACCACCCACATGGTGATAGTGCTGTATACGATACTATTGTTCGTATGGCGCAACCGTTCTCACTGCGTTACATGCTAGTTGATGGCCAAGGTAACTTTGGTTCTATCGATGGCGACTCCGCGGCTGCAATGCGTTATACCGAAGTTCGTATGGCGAAAATTGCTCACGAGCTCCTGGCTGACCTTGATAAGGAAACTGTGGATTACGTACCGAACTACGATGGTACAGAACAAATTCCAGCAGTACTTCCTACAAAAATTCCTAACCTATTGGTAAACGGTGCTTCTGGTATCGCAGTAGGTATGGCTACCAACATCCCACCACATAACCTTGGTGAAGTTGTTGATGGCTGTTTAGCATTTATCAATAATGAAGATATCACTATTGATGAGCTAATGGACTATATCCCTGGTCCTGACTTCCCAACAGCAGCACTTATCAGTGGTCGTAAAGGCATCGTAGATGCTTACAAGACTGGCCGCGGTAAGGTTTACATGCGTTCAAAAGCGGATATCGAAGTAGAGAAGAATGGTAAAGAAACCATTATCGTTACTGAGATCCCTTACCAAGTAAACAAAGCTCGTTTGATCGAGAAGATTGCTGAACTGGTTAAAGATAAGAAAGTAGAAGGCATCAGTGCACTGCGTGACGAGTCTGATAAAGACGGTATGCGTATTGTTATTGAATGTAAGCGTGATGCAGTAGGCGAAGTGGTTCTTAACAACCTATACGCTCAAACTCAACTGCAAACGACTTTCGGTATCAACATGGTTGCGTTGAATAACGGTCAACCACAGTTGTTCAACATCAAAGACATGCTTAAGTGCTTCGTAGACCACCGTCGCGAAGTTGTGACTCGTCGTACTATCTTCGAATTGAAGAAAGCACGCGACCGTGCACACATCCTTGAAGCATTGTCTCTAGCACTTGCTAACATTGATGAAATCATTGAACTGATCAAGAGCGCGCCAACACCAGCAGAAGCTAAAGTTGGTTTAGTGTCTCGTGGTTGGGATCTTGGTAACGTTGCTTCAATGCTTGAGCGTGCAGGTACTGACGCAGCTCGTCCTGATTGGTTAGAAGACCAATACGGCATCCGCGATGGTCAATACTTCCTAACGGAAACACAAGCACAAGCAATTCTAGAACTTCGTCTTCACCGCCTAACAGGCCTTGAGCACGAGAAGATTCTAGACGAGTACAAAGCCCTTCTAGAAGAAATCGCTGAGCTAATGCACATTCTTGCAAGCACTGAGCGTTTGATGGAAGTTATCCGTGAAGAACTTGAAGCAGTACGTGAAATCTATGGCGACGAGCGTCGTACAGAAATCACAGCGGCAGTTCATGACATCGACATGGAAGAGCTGATTGCTCAAGAAGACGTTGTAGTAACGCTTTCTAACGCAGGTTACGTTAAGTACCAAATCCTAAGCGACTACGAAGCTCAGCGTCGTGGTGGTAAAGGTAAGAGTGCAACTAAGATGAAAGATGAGGATTACATTGAGCGTCTGCTTGTTGCTAATACTCACGATAACATCCTATGTTTCTCTACTCGTGGTAAGACATACCGTCTGAAAGTTTACCAACTGCCATTAGCAAGTCGTACTGCTCGTGGTAAGCCTATCGTTAACATTCTTCCTCTAGAAGAAGGTGAGCGTATCACGGCTATCCTGCCTGTTTCTGAGTTCTCTAACGAGAAATTCATCTTCATGGCAACGGGTGACGGTACTGTTAAGAAGACATCACTGGATCAGTTCGCAAACGTACGTGCTAACGGCCTAATTGCAGTTAACCTACGTGACGATGATTCACTGATTGGCGTTGACATCACTAACGGTGATAGCGACATCATGCTGTTCTCTAAATCGGGCAAAGTTGTTCGCTTTAACGAGGACAAAGTACGTGCAATGGGCCGTACTGCCTCTGGTGTTCGTGGTATGAAGCTTCCAGAAGACGATCAAGTAGTATCGTTGATTGTTCCTTCTAACGAAGGCGATATCCTAACTGTGACTCAAAACGGTTACGGTAAGCGTACTGAACTAGCTGAATACCCAACGAAAGGCCGTGCAACGCAAGGTGTGGTTTCTATCAAAGTCTCTGAACGTAATGGCCCAGTTGTTGGCGCTGTTCAAGTTGAAGAAGGCGACGAAATGATGATGATCACCGACGCAGGTACGCTAGTACGTACTCGCGTTGCGGAAGTGAGCCAAGTTGGTCGTAACACTCAAGGTGTAACACTGATTCGTACTTCTGACGACGAGAACGTTGTAGGTCTACAACGTATCGACGAAGTAGAAGAAGCTGAGGTTGTTGAAGGCGAAGCTGAAGTAGCAAACGCTGAAGCAGCAGTCGTTTCTGAATCAAGTGAAGAGCAAGCATCAGACGCTTCTGATAGCGAGCAAGACACTGAGTAATCTTTCACTTCTATAAATAGAAGTTGAGACAAAAAGCCGAGCCATTGTGCTCGGTTTTTTATTACCTAGAATTTGGCTGTGACTTGTTTAAAAGCCAATAGCTAAACCTCGATCAATATTGTTTTAGTGAGAAAAAGGTACAGTAAAGCGTCAATGAAAGGAGAATGGAATGGATATCTGGTTACTGATTGCTTTGCTGCTAATGAGCCTATTTCTAGTGGCAATCGTGATCGCATCAAACAGAAAAACCAGTCATCTTAAAGGCAACCTCCTTATTTCATGTGTGGCGATATTAGCCAGCATTCTGGTTTGGTCTCAGATGAAACAAGAAGCCCCTCAACTTACTTCAAGTGACGACAGCAGCTATACAGCAACAGATTTCCAAAATGAACTTCAGCAGAGCCTGGAGCAAGACCCTAATCAATCAGACCTTTGGTTTAAGCTTGGTGGTGTTTATATGCAGAAAGGGGAGTTTGATGCTGCATTTACCTGTTACGACTATGCGATTCGTTTAGACCCACAGGCGCCTTCAGGGCTTTATGCAGCTAAAGCGAGCGCCTTGTATTACCTAAGTTCACAGGCGATGAGTGATGATGTGAAAGTGCTCTTAAATCAATCCATGGAGCTTGATCCCAACGATCGTACGGCATTGATGTTGATAGCGACCGATCACTTCATCAGTATGCGCTACCAACAAGCGATCGATGCTTGGACTCAAATTCTCGATTCTAACCAGAAAGGCATTGATCGTGTCTCTATCATCCATTCGATCAACCAAGCTAAGCAAATGATCCGTTAAACGGGCACTATCTGTAATTTCGAGATTATTTGCTTTCTTGCATCTCAATTAAACCGCCAGCGTTGTGGATCTGTGTAAACCCTTGAGCTTTCAAATACTGGTAAGCTTGTCCTGAGCGGTTACCACTGCGGCAATACAAAACGATAGGTTGAGCTTTGTCTATGCTGGCAAAGTGCGTAGCGACTTCAGAAAGAGGGTAGTTAATCGCATTGTCCAGATGACCTTGCTTGAACTCTCCTGGTGTCCTGACATCAACGACCAGCGCACCTTCCTCAATCATTTCCCACCCTGTTTCTGCTCGTTCTGAGGCGTGAAGTCCTGAACTTGTTAATGCGATGCATAATGCCGAAAGCGAAAGTAAGTGCTTCATTCTTTGTTCCTTGAATTAGCTAAAAGGTAATGTGAAATTGGGACGGTTGAGTGCGCCCAAATCTAAAAAACCAGCCACACCTTTACAGTGTGACTGGTTTTATCTTATTGGTCTATTTGAAGGAACTAGTATTCGTAGTTAGCTTCACGCTTTTCAGCTTGCTCTTCCCACTTAGGAACCACGGTGTCTAAGAAGTGTTGCTTCTCAGCATTCATCTTATCCATGTCCATTCCTAGCGCTTTCTGAGCGGCTTCTTTGGTTGAGATATCTGGAATCTCGATTGGATCGGTAATGCCTTTCTTCGCCAGTAGACGAACAATCTTAGTTCGCGCGTCTGCTGCGCGGTCAACCGCCGTTCCAAGAACCTCTAGGGCTACTTCAGGCGCGTGCATGTGAACACCATGAGATGCGATAGCGTAGTCCCAACGCCATTGCGCATGACGAATATCTTGTAAGATAGGTGCCATCTCTTGTTCTGTTGCGCCTGCTTCCCATGCTGCGCCTGCTTCAAAGTGAGCGGCTACGATTTGTTTCTCAGCGGTCAGCTTCATGTTTAGTACTTGAGCTTTGCGGCTTGAAACGATGTTACGCATGGTCTCTTTAGATTGAGTATGGCAGTTAGCACAAGTGTCTTCGAAGCGGTCAAACGGGTTACCTACTTTATGGTCGGTGTAAACGGTACCGTCTTCTTTCGTCACTTTAGGCATGTGGCAGTCAACACAAGCGACGTTGTTCTTACCGTGAATACCTTCACGCCAAGTTTCGTAACCTGGGTGCTGAGCCTTTAGCATTGGTGCTTTAGAGACTTTATGTGTCCAATCTTTAAAACCAATCTGATCGTAGTACTCTTCCATCTGTTCAACACGCGTCCCTTTATCCCAAGGGAATTTCACACCTTTTGTTGGACCCGTGAAGTAGTATTCCACGTGACACTGAGCACACACAGAGGCTTGCTGATCAAAGCGACCTTGCTCTTCGAAGTTCTTCCCAATCGCATCGAACGCACGTTCAACATAAGGACGAGTGATCTTTAGTGCAGGTTCGCCATTTTTAAAGCCTTCACTTTGAGTATCGTGACAGTCGGCACAACCAATTGGATTGACTATCTCGCTGCCAAGACGAGCCCATTTACCTTCAAAGTAGCCGTCTTCACCACGCTCTTCAATAACGCGTGCTACGTCTGGGCTTTTACAGCTCCAGCACGCCATTGGCATTGGGCCTGAATTTTCGTCGGTTGGTCCGCCAGTACGCAGGGTTTGTCTTACATCATCAACCGCATAAAAGTGGCCGCGGGCTTTGTTGTAGTCTTTTGCGAACCCGTAGCCAGCCCACATGATAACCATGTTGGGATCTTCTTTTAGTGCGTCTTCAATGGTTTCGCTTTCTGAAGTTTGTCTCCATGAATGATATTGATCTGGGTGGTTTTGCTCGAACTGATCGTTACGAGGATCGCCAATTTCTTTTTGTTCAGACGCAGCAAAACTGGTCGCGCTTGCTAATGACGCGCTAACCATTAATAGTGCTGTGACCGAATTACGTATCCAATGCTTTTTCACAGTGATATCTCCAATATACTGATTTTTATACCAAGCGTTGTGAGTTTGCTATTCAAATTAAGAACTGGAGAATTCCTGTTTATATTAATTCATAAACAAACACATTTTGTTACGTGTTGGATATAGATTGTCCCAGATCAATTAATGGCAGTGACCTTAGTCACGTTGAAGTTTATATAACCCTAAAGTGGTATTGGTGGTTAGTTTAATTAGAATTTAACTGAGAATTATTATCATATATAACAATCAATTACCTAAATTGACCATGATATAAGTAGGGTGATTGCGTTCACAGATTAACCTATCGAAATTTCGTATTACCCAATTAGAGGTATATTCTAACTATAGAAAGCGTTGTGGCTTATCCAAAATAAGAATTGATATCATTTAAACGGTAATAATATCGTTTAAGGGTACTTTTGTTTAACCGGAATATTATTTAGTTGAGAGTTAAATAATGCCGGTATAAGGAAAGGATAAAATGGGCAATATTAAATTGGCCATAGTCATAATGCTTAAATCCCTTCTAGCATTCTGCCTCTATGGTTATTCCATTCATGCTGTTGCTGAGCCTGCTGTTACGCCAGTAGGGGAATCAACAAGACATGAAGTCGAATTAATCCGTGACAAAGACTACAAGTGTGTTCAGTGCCATAAAGATTCAAAAGAAACGGTATTGGGTTCACATGGTGAAAGTGCACACGCTTTGCTTGGCCGTGAAGTAAATTGTACCGACTGTCATAGTTCTATTAGCCCCGACCACCGCGAAGGCGCGCCTAAAGTGGTGAAGTATCGTGAGGCTCAATCACAACCAGGTACCGACAAGGTTTACCTAGATCCTAGCTTAATTTTAGATGCCAATAGCCAGTGTATCGATTGTCACAAGCCTGATGATCTGCGCGAAGCGAGCTGGACCCACGACGTTCATGCGCAAAACTTAACGTGTTCAAACTGCCATGATGTTCATGCGACAGAAGCAAAGGTGTTGGGCTTAGATAAGAAGCAAACCATCAAGCTGTGTGTGGATTGCCATTCAGACTTCAACCAGAAGAAAGAAGGGGAGTAATCTATGAGCTGCTCAAGAAGAAACTTTTTAGCTGGCGCGGGTGCCGTTATTTTTACTACAGGTGTTGCGGGAACCGCAGCGGTGACAAGTCGTAAAACGTTGGCCAATGTTCAAGAGGATGGGGCTAAACGTTATGGAATGATTCATGACGAAACCGCGTGTATTGGTTGCACAGCTTGTACAGAAGCTTGTCGTGAAGTGAACAAAGTGCCTGAAGGCGTATCGCGCTTAGAGATTATTAAGAGCGAACCCCAAGGCGAATATCCCAATGTTGATTACCGTTTTACTCGTAACTCTTGCCAACATTGTGATAACGCGCCCTGCGTGATGGTTTGCCCAACAGGGGCGGCCTACAAAGATGAAAAAACCGGCATTGTCGATGTTCATCAAGAGAAGTGTGTTGGTTGTGGTTATTGCTTATTAGCTTGTCCGTATCAAGTGCGCTTTTTCCATCCAGAGAACAAATCCGCAGATAAATGTAACTTCTGCCGTGATACCAATCTTGCACAAGGGAAGTTACCGGCTTGTGTCGAATCTTGCCCGACCAATGCGTTAGTATTTGGCGATCTAAATGACCCTAAGAGTGAGATAAATCAGGTGCTTAAATCTGAGGTGGTTTACAGAGATAAGGCTTATCTCGGTACTCAGCCAAAACTCTATAAAGTGCCACACCAAAAAGGGGAGATCTGATTATGAGTGCATGGGATACAGCGTTTCAATCAGGTACCGTGGTATGGGACTGGATTATAGCTATCTATCTATTTCTCGCGGGGATGTCGGCGGGTGCCGTAATGATCTCCATTTACCTAAAACGTAAGGTCATTGAAGGCGATCCTGCTCATAATGGTGTGTTAAAGGCGACCGCTTTTCTTGCGCCATTTGGGATCATTTCAGGCCTACTGATCTTGGTTTTCCACCTGACAAAACCGTTATCTTTTTGGAAGATCATGATCTTCTATAATCCGACGTCTGTGATGTCGATGGGTGTGATCTTATTCCAAGTGTATATGGTGATCTTATTTCTTTGGATCGGCATTATATTTAGAGATCAAATCGTCGTATTTTTAAATGACCAAACATGGTTAAAAGGACGACTCGATTTCGTCAGTAACTGGATTGGCAAATTAGAAGTGTTTGAGAATGCTTTGGAAATATTCTTAGCTGTGCTTGCGCTATTACTTGCGGCTTACACTGGCTTCTTACTCTCTGCGCTAAATACCTTCCCAATGCTGAATAACCCAGTGTTGCCGATATTGTTCTTATTCTCGAGTTTATCCTCGGGAGCGGCGGCATGTATTTTATTTGGTGTGTTGGTCTTTAAGGAGTCTCCGCATAGTGCGAGTATTTCTTGGATCCACGGCTTCGAACGTCCTGTTGTTATGTTTGAACTGTTTGTCCTTGTTACTTTCTTCACTGGGTTGATATTTGCTGGTGGTCAAAGTGAGCAGGCAGTATGGAACGCGATTGGCGGTGGTTTCTGGGCAAGTTGGTTCTGGTATGGCGTAATTGGTGTGGGTATGGTTTTACCCTTGTTGCTTAACGCCGTGACACCAGCATCGGTTCGCCATAGTACTGTGTATATTTTCTCTGTTACTTCATTGAGTCTGATGGGCGTATTAATGCTAAGAACGTTTGTCCTTTATGCAGGACAATTAACGTTAGCTTAATTTCGCTCAAGGTTATAAGTGAGTGGATGTTGGATACTAAACATCTGCTCACTAAATTTCTTTTCGCTGAGTAGCAATAGCTAGTTGAGTTACATCAGCTAGTTGAGCAATCAATGCCAATAATGGTTTAACTTGGTTCTGCTTAGGTAGAGCCTGATTGAGGTGATATGGTCGGTTCTTTGGGGCTGTTTAGTTTAATTTTGGTCGCTGTTCTCAGCAGCATTATCGCTGTGTATTCGATGTATCAAATGCTAACTAAACAAGCACAAAATGTGGCTTTAATTCGCAGTTTCTCCCTCTCTAGCGCTTTGTTTTCCATTGGCGCTATCGTTTTACTTGGCTATGCCTTTGTAGGTGACGACTTTTCCATCCTCTATGTTGCAGAACACTCCAATACTCAATTACCCACCTTCTTCAAAATGGCCGCTGTGTGGGCTGGACATGAAGGCTCATTGCTATTTTGGGTCTTAACCATTAGCTGTTGGTCGGGTGTGATTGCCCTACAAAAGCAATATTCTTCTGAGTATCAGAGCCGCGTATTGTGGGTGATGAATGTGTTACTCGCGATATTTGCATGGTTTACCTTATTTGCTTCGAACCCATTTGAACTGAATTCGACCTTGCCACTTGAAGGGCGTGACCTTAACCCAATGCTGCAAGACGTTGGTTTGATATTCCATCCGCCTCTGTTGTATTTGGGTTATGTTGGTTTCTCTGTGGTCTTGGCATTTGCTGTGGCCGCTTTGCTGGTGGATCCGATTGAGTTCGATTGGGTCGCTCATTGTCGCAGTTGTTGTTTGGTCGCTTGGATCTTTTTAACCGCAGGGATCATTCTTGGTTCTTGGTGGGCATACTACGAGTTAGGGTGGGGTGGTTGGTGGTTCTGGGACCCGGTAGAAAATGCCAGCCTATTACCTTGGCTAACATCAACCGCTCTATTGCACAGTTTGGGTGTTGCTAAAGGCAAGCAACAGTTGCTGAAGTGGTCACTTAGCCTTGCTTTCATTACGTTTTGTTTAAGTATCCTCGGTACTTTTATTGTTCGATCTGGCGTCCTCACTTCCGTTCATGCTTTTGCTGTTGACCCAACCAAAGGTATCGCGCTGTTGCTGATACTGGTTTTGGTGTTAGTGAGTTCGTTTTCTCTTCTTATTGTTCGTGGTGAATCTTTCGAGTCGAATCCAATCACTAGCTTTGCGAGTAAAAGTTTTTTGAGTTTAGTGGCGGTACTTATATTTGTACTGGGTACGGCGGTGGTGGTGTTTGGTACCTTCTACCCAATGGTTTTTGAATTACTTGGCCTTGGAAATATCTCTGTGGGCGCACCTTACTTTAATCTTCTTATTGCGCCATTGGCTCTGCTTGCGATGGGAGTGATAGGGTTAGCGCCATTGCTCAGTATCAAACCTCAAGCGTCGAAAGGTGTGATTGGAATTATTGCCTTATTGTCTCTCTGTCTTGGCTTTGTAACTTATGTTTTGCAAGTTGAAGCGATCCAAGTGATGGTGCTAATGACATGGTCACTTGCGTTTTGGGTAGCCCTGACTCATGTTTACGGCTTAGCGGTAACGCGCAACTCTAAGTTTCAACGCAAAGTATGGGTGATGACGTTGGCGCATGTGGGTGTCGCAGTATTAGCGATAGGTGCCGCGATGAACAGTTACCATTCATTTGAGCGAAGTTACAAATTGAGCCCAGGTGAAGAGGTTGAGTTTATGGGCTGGACGCTCTCTCATCGTGATACCGAGCTCTATGTCGCCTCCAACTTTACTGCAGAAAAAGCGATACTCGAATTAGATGCTAGCGAGCAAAGCTTTTCCATCGCGCCAGAAAGAAGACACTACCAAGTTCGTGTTATGAACATGAGTGAGCCTGCAATGAAGTGGTTCTGGCATGGCGATGTTTATATCACCATGGGCGAGAAAGTCGATTCCACCGCTTACGCATTTCGTGTTCAGTATAAGGCGTATGCGCGCTGGATCTGGTTTGGTGGGCTGTTCTCCATTATCGGCGCTTTGCTCTCATTGACTCATCGTAAAAAGAAAACCGTTAAGGCGTCACAGTATGCATACCAGCGTTCGTAACAAGCTAATTACTCTAATTGCCTTAGCATTGATTGTGGTGCTGGTATTTGTCTTTGCGCTTGATAATAAGCAGCAGTCGACCATGGTGTCTGAACAACAAAGGGCATTTCCAGAATTTACATCGACTGCGTTAGTGAATAGTGAAGGCGTCAATGGTCAGCAGAAAATTACGCTTACTGATGTCACGCAGCACCCTTATCAACTGGTTAATGTATGGGCATCTTGGTGCGGGATATGTAAAACCGAACATTCATTTTTGCTTCAACTTCACGATAAAGGCATTCCCATCGTTGGGCTTAATTATCGAGATAACTCTGGGGCTGCGATTAACGTGTTATCGAACGATGGCAACCCGTACTCAACCGTGATCAGTGACCCTCAAGGCAAGTTAGCATTAGAGTTGGGCGTAATCGGCACACCTGAAACGTATTTGGTTGATGCCAATGGCCAGATCATTAAAAAGCTATTGGGCGTGATTAATGAAATGGTATGGAAAGATGAGCTTGCGATGTATTTTGATGGTGTGAATGGATGATGAAGTCTCTAGTACAAACCTTGTTTATGCTGTCAGCTCTTTTAGTGATTAGCCTTTCAACCATGGCTGAAGATCTGTTTACTGCCAGTAATAAAGAGACGAGTATTCAAGTTGAACTGTTTGAGTTTGAAAACCCAGAACAACAGCAACGTGCTATTAGCTTGGCGAAAACGTTACGCTGCCCACAATGTCAAAACCAAAATCTGATTGAATCCAACTCACCAATAGCAAAAGACTTACGCTTTGTTGTGTTCAATATGGTGAAAGCAGGGAAGAGTAATAATGAGATTACTCGATATATGACGGAAAGATATGGTGAATTTGTACTGTATAAGCCGGCGATGAAGGTTTCAAATCTATTACTTTGGTTGCTACCGAGCCTATTATTTCTCTTATTTATATATTTATCAGTAAAAAGTGTTAGGAAGAGCTCATAAAAATTGTGTATTACTGTTTACCAATTGACCTGTATTTTGTAACATTGACCGATTATAAAGGCTAAGCACTGCTATATAAGGATGTATCTGTGGATAACGTAATCTCAAATTTAAAGAAAGAGTTCCATACTCATGTCCGATCTGATAAATGGGCAGAAAAATACAGTGCAAAGTCGAGCATTTCTACGCTTACTCAAGAAGAGTTAACCGAATTAGAGAACGCTTGGGTTCAGCTTGTCATCTGGAAGCAAACTCAAGTAAGTTGATCGTTCTGTAAAAAATCGTAGTCTTAGCCGCAACTGATTAATTTATAACCCCATGTTGGTCATCCCAATGTGGGGTTTTTTCTTATGTGAAAAATAATTGTTATATTATAACAATTTGTACGAGGTCGACCTTGAAAAAAATTGTTAACAGCCTCATAGTGTCTATCATTAGATAGTTAGCTACAAAATATTGCCTAGACATATAATGTAGTGTTGTTAAATACATCGAATTTTCAAGTGAGTATAGCTATGGCGGAAGTGCGTGCCAGAATAGATTTCAAAGTAGGGGTAACAAGCAGTATAGATGCTGAACTTCTGTCTTTTCATGGATTGAAAACAGATAAAGAGCATGTTGCTGTGATATTTAAATCAGCAGACAAGACACAAGACATACCTCTTGTTCGTATGCACTCTGAGTGCCTGACTGGTGATGTTTTCCATTCTTCTCGCTGTGACTGTGGCGAGCAGTTAGACGAAACCATTAGAATTATGGGTGAGACGGGTGGGGTGATTCTTTACTTACGCCAAGAAGGTCGTGGTATTGGCTTGTACAACAAAATCGATGCGTACCGTCTGCAAAGCGAAGGCATGAACACCTATGAAGCCAACAACCACCTAGGTTTTGGCGATGACCTACGCGATTTTACTGAAGCTGCTGAAATGCTACGCGCCTTAGGTACTACAAAAATCCGCTTAGTCACCAACAACCCTAAGAAGATCAATGAGCTAAAATCTTTTGGTATTGAGATTGAAGAAGTGGTGAATACCTCTGCTCATATCAAATCGGGTAATGAAAGCTACCTGAAGGCAAAAGTCTCACACGGTAAGCATAATCTGGATATCTGATTAGCCTCTTTGTTACGCTTAACATAAAAATGTTTAAAGACCTCACATATGTGAGGTTTTTTTGTATTTATCTTGCAATAAAATTGTAAGTTTGTATTATTTCAATCCGTAGTGCAAATGATAATGGTTTGCACTATTACTACGGATAATAATTTAAAGCTCAACAAGGATGCTTCATGACCATTAAATCTTTAGTGACAAAAGCCGTAACTTCGTCACTCATTTTTGCCTCTGCTTCTTCTTTCGCAGCAGTAACTCAAGATCAAGTTGTAGAACATTACGCAGATATTGCGCATGCAGTGTTTGCAGATTCAGTAATTACAGCAAAAGCGTTGAACTCTTCTATTGATACCTTCTTAGCTTCTCCTTCTGCTGGCAACTTCGAACAAGTAAAACAAGCTTGGCTTGAGTCTCGCGTACCATACCAACAGTCAGAAGTTTTCCGCTTCGGCAACGCTGTTGTTGATGATTGGGAAGGCCAACTGAACGCATGGCCACTTGATGAAGGCCTGATTGATTATGTTTCGACTGATTACCAATATGAACTTGGTAACGAAGGCGCTAGCGCAAACATCGTGGCTAACAAGACTTTCCAAATTGGTCAGACTACCGTTGATGCAACCAACATCACCCCTGAGCTAATCGCAGACTTGAACGAGATCGGTGGTTCTGAAGCGAACGTAGCGTCTGGCTACCACGCAATTGAATTCCTACTTTGGGGCCAAGATTTAAACGGTACAAACAGCGGTGCAGGTGAGCGTGCTTACACTGATTTCGTTGTTGGCGCTGAGTGTACTAACGGCAACTGTGACCGTCGTGGCGCATACCTAAAAGCATCTGCTGAGCTACTTATCCAAGACCTAGAATGGATGGAAAAGCAGTGGGCTGAAGGCGAGAAAGGCAACTACCGTCAAGAGCTTCTTTCAGAATCTAGCGAGAATGGTCTTCGTAAAATGCTGTTTGGCATGGGGTCACTGTCTCTAGGTGAGCTAGCGGGTGAGCGTATGAAGGTTGCACTAGAAGCAAACTCTACTGAAGACGAGCACGATTGTTTCTCTGATAACACGCACAACTCTCACTACTACAACGAGCAAGGCATCTACAACGTTTACACGGGTCTATACAAGCGTGAAGACGGTACTCTGCTTTCCGGCCCAAGCTTGTTCGACCTAGTAGAGCAAAAAGATGAGCAAGCTGCGAAAGAGATTCAAAAGCAGTTTGACCTAGCACGTGCACAAGTAGGCGAATTAGTAACGTCTGCAGAGAAAAACAACCAGCACTTCGATCAGCTAATCGCTGCTGACAACGCTGCGGGTAATGCACTAGTAAACAAAACAATTGTTGCGCTAGTGTCTCAAACAGCGGCTATTGAGCGTGCTGCGGGTGTGATTGGCATTGATAGCCTAAACCCAGACACAGCGGATCACGAGTTCTAAGAACCCGAGCCGACACAAATGTAAGGGCTCTGATTGAGCCCTTAATTGTTTGATCCTCAAGAAAGCCACACCCACATAAAAACTAAAATCAAAAACACAGCAAGGCAATGTATGAAGTCGTATCTCTCAGCCTCACTATTAACCGCACTGTTTTTCGTATCTCCATTACACGCTCATGAAACCTACTCTGGCGGCAAAACGACCGTGAAGAAAGAAGGAGCGAACGCTTTTTCCCTTCCCGCAGCCAATCTACCAATGAGTAAGCGCTTGGATTTCAGCGTAGGTAATAGCTTCTTTAGAAACCCTTGGGTTCCTGCACCGTCATCAACCGATGCTCGTGATGGGTTAGGACCACTATTTAATACTAACGGCTGTCAAAACTGCCACATCAAAGATGGTCGTGGTCACGCGCCAGAAGAAGGAGATGAGAACGCAGTATCCATGTTGGTTCGTTTAAGCATTCCGGCTGAAACGCCTGAGCAGCGACAAGCCTTCATTCGAGATGGTGGAATTCCAGAGCCGACGTACGGCGGTCAGCTACAAGATTTTGCGCTTCAAGGTGTAAAACCAGAGGGCAAAGTGAACATTAGCTACACGGATGTTCCTGTTGAATTCAAAGACGGCACCGTCGTTACTCTGCGTAAACCCACTTTAAATATTACTGAACTTGCTTTCGGCGAGATGCATCCTAAGACCGAGTTTTCAGCTCGAGTGGCGCCGCCAATGATTGGTCTTGGTCTGCTTGAAAGTATCCCACAAGAAACGATTCTAGGATTTGCAGAGCAGCAATTGGCAGACAAACAGGGCCTGTCGGGTAAAGCCAACTATGTTCTTGATGTTCAAACCAATGAAATGGCGCTAGGTCGTTTCGGTTGGAAAGCCGGGCAGCCAAACTTAATGCAGCAAAACGCGGCGGCATTTAACGGTGACTTAGGCCTGACAAGCAGCTTATTTCCGAATGAAAACTGCACATCAGCGCAATCAACCTGTGATGATTTTCCAAATGGTGGCGAGCCAGAAGTCAGTGACAACATCTTAGATTTTGTTGAGTTCTATTCGCAGCATCTCGCGGTACCTGTTCGTCGTAATGTCGATAACCCAGCGGTTGTTCAAGGTAAAAATCTGTTCAAAGAGATTGGTTGTCAAAGCTGTCACCAAGCTGAAATTCGCACGGCAGAGCGTGAAGGCTTGCCTGCATTATCTAATCAGTTAATTAGCCCATATACCGACATGTTGCTACACGACATGGGTGAAGGCTTAGCGGACAATCGCCCTGAGTATCTTGCCAATGGTCAAGAGTGGCGTACCACACCACTTTGGGGATTAGGTTATACCAAAGAAGTGAACGGTCATACGTTCTTACTTCATGACGGTCGCGCAAGAAACGTTATGGAAGCGGTACTTTGGCATGGTGGTGAAGCAGAAATGGCAAAACAAAAAGTATTAGCTTTGAGTAGCAGTGAACGCGAAGCACTACTAGCGTTTTTGGAATCATTATAGGCTGTCTTGAATTCAGTTAAGCCAACGGCTTAGTTACTTAAGAAAACCGCTAACAAAAGACTGACTACCGCTGAACTTGTAGGGATACGAGGCCAGCGGTCGTTTCATATTTATTGAACTCATATAATTAAAAGAAAAACTAGGAAGTAAGGTAACAGCATGACACATAAATTTTTGTTAATGCCTTTGTCGGCATTAATTATGGCAGGCTGCCAATCATCGGGTGAGCAAGCCGCTTCATCTGAGGTTAACGGTGTGTCTTATCAAGCAGACACGACCGACCACATCAGTCGCAGTGTCTATCAACAAGAGTTTGATTCAGCGGTGCTATTCGCGAAGCAATCGAGCGAATTAGAAGCTCTGATGCAAGGTTACTGTGAAACGGATAACGTTGAGTTAGACGCTTTGAAAGATCAATGGCAGATCACAATGAACAGCTGGATGGCACTACAAGGCCAAGAAAGAGGTCCAACAGCAGCGCTTGAAGAGAGCTGGAATGTTCAATTCTGGCCAGACAAAAAGAACACGACGGGTCTTAAGATGCGTCAGTTAACTCAACAGAACAAAGCTTGGACTCAAGACGAAATCGCGCAGCAGAGTGTGACGGTTCAAGGGCTAGGTGCGTTGGAGTGGTCTCTGTACGACGAGCAATCTCCATTACTGCAAGACAAAGCGTCTGGTTGTCTATCTTCACAAGCGATCGCACAAAACTTGGCAATGAAATCGGCCTCTATTGCTGAGGCATGGCAGGTTAACCCTTGGTTAGCGCTAGACGAGACTCGTTGGGAGTCTGAATACATCGCTTTATTGACCAACCAACTTGATTACAGCATGAAAAAGCTGAGTCGCCCGATGGCGAAAATTGGTCATCCGCGTCCTTACTTCTCAGAATCATGGCGTGCACAAACCTCGATGACTCAACTAAAAGCCAATGTAGCAGCACTTCAGAATTTGTACCTTGCCGGTGGCAATGGCCTAGACGGCTTGTTGAGAGAGAAGGGCTTAAACGACCTAGCTGATCGCGTTGCTGACCAGTTCACATTGACGCTAGATACTTGGCCTACAGACTCAAGCTTGTTTGAGTTATTGCAGAGCAAAGAGGGCTACCGCGAGGTGCTGACTCAATACAACAAACTAGAACGTTTGAAGTACCTGATTCATGAAGAAGTGGCGATAGAGCTTGGCGTGGTAATAGGATTTAATGCTACCGATGGTGACTGATACTACACGAAGAACCTTACTGAAAGCAGCACTTGGGTGTGCTGCTGTGCCTGTGCTGCCGTTCGGATGTGCTAGCCGTTCAGGTGAAAGCGCATCGAATAAACCTCAGTTGATTGGTTGTGCGCTTAATGGTCGAGGCCAGTATTCCGCGGTTGTGGCTGATGAGTATGGCATGCCACTGAGCCAGCTACCTATCCCTGAGCGTGGCCATGGCGTCGCAATCTGCCCAACCTCATCACATGCGGTGGTTTTTGCCCGTCGTCCTGGTGACTATTTTATGGTGTTTGACTATAAAAACGGTCAGCAGATCAAAATGGTGGTGAAAGGTAACAACCGCCACTTCTATGGTCATGGCGTTTACTCATTAGACGGCACACTATTGTATGCCACTGAAGGGAAAACCGACACCAGTCAAGGCGTGATTGGCGTTTACGATGTCGCGCAAGGCTATCGTAAGGTCGAAGAGTTCACTGGTTTCGGTATCGGCCCACATGAAGTGATCATCATGCCGGATGGTAATCTCGCGATCGGCGTTGGTGGCGTTCATACTGATGGTAGAACACCGAAAAACCTCGATTCGATGCTGCCGAGCTTGAGTTATGTTTCTCCTGAAGGTGTGTTACTTGATCAGGTTGAATTGTTGGATAAGAAGCTGAGCATTCGACATTTAGCCCATGATGGTGCTGAAACGGTACTTTGTGGCCAGCAATATCGTGGTGAACCAGATGAGTATCCTTCGCTATTGGCGATGCATACTAAAGGCGGCCAGTTTGAATCACTGAACGCAGAGCCTGAGCAATGGGCAAGGTTCAATCACTATATCGCCAGTATTGCGGCGTCAGACGATTGGATTATTGCGACTTCGCCAAGAGGCAACTGCTACGGTATTTGGTCTAAAGAAACCAAAGAATTAGTAGAACTGTCTGCATTATCTGACGCTTCTGGCGCTGTGCTGCTTGATGGTGAGTTTCGATTAAGCTCTGGGGCGGGAAGTGTGGTAAGCCAGAGCAAGCCTTATGAGAAATCAACTCAACAATCATCGGTCCAGTGGGATAACCATTGGAGTTCAATCTGATTTATAAAGCCTCTTAAAAATAACATGCTTACTCCGATTTCTTTGCCATACTTATGAGATGGTTGGTGATGGAGTTAAGCATGTTCGCAAAATACTTCTGTGGATTATTAGTTCTAGTTTCTGTGCACGCATGGAGCTATACGAGTTCTGACGAGAGCCGATTTATTCCGGCTGATTCGGAGCTCTCTTTTATGCTGATTTATCCAGAGCTTACCCAGAGTATTTATCAAGACTCGTCTCTGCCTATTCTTTGGGATTCACCTGAACTTGTTAAGGCGTTTGAATTTCAATTGTCGCTTCTCGAACAAGCTCAAATGGCACCACTCTTCGATCGACAACTCAAGCAAATTCGTCACTATCAATCCCATGCTCAATGGCAAGAGTTGGACATATTACTCACCGATACTTTTATCTACTACCTGAGCTACGTTGAAAATGCGCAGCTTGCCGGTAAAGATTGGTACTTCTCGGGCAAGTTGCATTCCAAATTACCTGCGCCTTCTCCGCATATTCTGATGAGCTTAAAAAGCAGCGTTGCCAATGATTACTTATTGGAGATGGTGTTGTCTTACGCGCCGCCTGTTGGGGATTTTGACCAATTCAAAGCAACCTATTCGGTGTTAGAAACCGCCTCTGAACTCAATATTGAACGATATAGACAGAAAGGTTTGAAGCGCTTGGGTGACGAGCTTTCAGACAAGACGGTTCTTGTTGAGCGCATTGCTTTGGTTGGTGTTGATACCTCGATGATCGCGGTCGATTTTCCCAAGTTCGATCGAGATCTGCAAAAGGCGATTAAATCTTTCCAACGCATGCACGGTCTTACGGATGATGGGATCATCGGGCCAGACACGATCAAATGGATCAATATGGGCTTTGATGATCGACTTACTTCCCTAGCATTGAACGCCGAGCGTGCCCGCTTATGGCCAAGAAATAGAGACTCACTGATTGTGGTGAATGTACCTAGTTTTGATATGAAGTATTGGGAAGATGGGGAAGAGGTTTTTGAATCTAAAGTTGTGGTTGGGAGAAAATCGAGAAAAACACCACTCTTAGAGATAAAGCTTGATTCGGTTATCCTAAACCCGACTTGGAATGTGCCATGGAAAATCATGGTCAAAGACATCTTGCCTAAAGTAAAAGCCGACGAGAGTTATCTTGAAACACACAATTTTCAAGTGATCGATGGTTGGCGTTCGATGGAAACTGTCGATACTACCGAGATAGATTGGCAAACGATTAACTTTAACTCTTTTCCTTATCGAATGCGCCAGCAAGCAGGCTCTAGTAACGCATTGGGTTTGTATAAGTTCAATACGCCCAACAAGCGAGCCATCTATCTCCATGACACCCCAAGTAAAAGCTTGTTTAACGATGACTTCCGCGCCTATAGCTCTGGTTGTATTCGTGTTGAGCATGCCGAGGAACTCGCGGAGTTGTTATTTGCGACTAAGGTAAAGAAAGTGCCGAATCAGGATGATGAACTTGCGCCCAATACTAAGGTTCGTCTCAAGAAGCGAATTCCAGTGCATATCATTTATCAAACCGTGTTGTTTGAAGAAGGAGGCATACAATACCGCGGTGATATCTACCAATATGATAAAGAGGGCGGTTGATTGAAATATGGTCAAGAAAGGTGATCTTGACTGAAAAATGACAACCAAGCTTCTATTGATAAAATTATAATGAGTATCAATAACTAACCGTGCAAAGGTTACAAATACTAACGTTTTGCACGGTTTTTGTACGTTGACGCAGCAAATTCCATTATGTATCGTGCATTTTTCGTTCGATCTAATTGGTTTTTTTGCTGTATGTCTCAAAGTTTATTTTCACGCCGTCAGTTTCTGACTTACGCTGGTGGTACTGCTGTAGTCGCCTCTCTTACTCCTTCTATCGCTTTCGCTTCATACCCGGATCAACCAAGAACGATTAGCATGAACAATCTTCACACTGGTGAACGATTAGAGACTTGTTATTTCGATGGCACTAACTATGTTGGTGACGAGATGGCACGCCTTAGCAAACTGTGCCGTGACTTCCGCCGCAATGAGATTCATCCAATGGATAAGAACCTGTTTGATCAGATCACTCAGATTCAAAATGTACTGGGTATTCAAAAAGAAGTTCAAATCATCTCTGGCTACCGCTCTCCAGCAACCAACGAAGCGTTGCGCTCTAAGTCGAGTGGTGTCGCTAAAAAGAGCTATCACATGCTTGGTAAAGCGATCGATTTTCGTATCGATGGTGTTGATTTAAAGGAACTGAGAGACGTAGCTAAAAGTCTGCAAGCAGGTGGTGTTGGTTATTACGCTCGTAGTAACTTCATCCACATTGATACTGGTCCAGTTCGCAGCTGGTAGAGCTAAGCTGAGTTATTGAGTGATACGGTAGGCACTTGTCAAAGTAGACATCCAATGTCATAGTTTGCCCAAATTTCAGTTTGTTCTAATAATTCGGTTTATTGCTGCTCAGTTTGTTGCTGTTTAGTTTGTTATTGTTGGGTTTGTTGCCAATAACATAGCGATATTCGAGTTGTTCACCAGATTCGCTCTTTAAGGTTTGTATATGTCTCTTAAGTATCAAGTTGTACCTGTTACCTCTTTTTCTCAGAACTGCTCGATTGTGTGGTGTGATGAAACCATGGAAGGCATCGTTGTCGATCCGGGCGGTGATGTTCAACAACTCGCGGCTATCATTGAAGAACTCGGTGTTAAGGTTGTGAACTTGGTACTGACGCACGGTCACTTAGATCATGTTGGCGGTACGGTACCACTTGCTGAGATCTTGAAGGTTGAAATTGTGGGCCCGCATAAGGCAGACAACTTCTGGCTACAAGGTCTAGAGAATCAAAGTCAGATGTTTGGTTTCCCACTGTGTAAAGCTTTTGAACCAAACACTTGGTTAGAAGAGGGCGACAAAGTCACTTTTGGTAATCAAGTGATTGATGTGATTCACACGCCGGGCCACACGCCAGGTCACGTTGTACTGTTCAGTGAGCAAGCTCGTTTAGCGTTTGTGGGTGATGTGTTGTTTAACGGCGCAATTGGCCGTACTGACTTCCCACAAGGTGACTTCAATACGCTTATCGCTTCAATCAAGACTAAGCTTTGGCCACTAGGCAGTGACGTAACATTCGTTCCGGGCCATGGTCCTGAATCGACATTCGGTCGCGAGCGTGCATCAAACCCGTTCGTCGCAGATGAAATGCCTCTGTACTAATTAAATCTTTGATTTTCCAACCGATTATTTGTGTCGATTGATTGAAAATGAAGCTTAGCTTTTGTCCTGAAAGCTAAGCTTTTTTATTGTGTGTGAACTTACTAGTAAACCTTAATCAGAAAGACGTTCAGCGGCAGCCAAGTAGCGTCGAGCCAGCCCAACAAACTCTTCTCCACTCATATTCAAATCATGGGTTGATATGAAAATGTCATAACCGTGGAAGCCCCTTTGATATTTCATTCTGTTGGCAAGCATCGCCTGCAATCCAGAATAGTTTTTAATCACCGCGTTTGGACTGTTTGTCTCATTCGGTGAATCAAGGTTGTCCTGTGATTGGTTATCGTTGAAATTTACGTTGTCGGTATTCTGCGACTCTTTGTATTGGCTTAGTTCGACACAGCCACTTTCAGTACAACGCGCATGGTAATGCGATGAGTCGAGAACCATATCCTCAAAGTTGGACTCTTTGCCTGCTTGTTTGGCTCCTAAGTACAAAAGTGCTCGTTGGCTGAGCAATAATTCACAAGTTATTTTAGGGCAAATCGAATCGAGGTAGGGCGAGTAATCTTTTACTTTAATTCCGACCCAGGGCAGAGGTTGATGCCAACCATCTTGTTCATAAGTGCAAAGACCAATTTTTTGGATGTTACTCCATTTTAAAACCCAACCCCCTTTGTAAAAGTGCTGCTGAAAATGAGTCGGGGTAAGTGTGAACATCACTCGGCTGCGCAGCATCAAATAGTAGCCAGTTCCCAGAAGCGCAATACTGCAAAAAGCACCCACGATCAGTAACTTTGGATTGTCACTGTAGAGCGAAACGATCAAGCAAATGAAGCCTAAAATAATGGCGAGGATACGGTACGAGCGAGTGAATGAAGGCAAAGAGAAATTACTAAGGTGACGAGTGTCCATAGGTAACACCAAGTTTTCATATTTTTGTCTGGATGGATAACCAGTGTATATGACCCTGAATTGATAAGTCGATGTTTAAATAATAGACGCTAGTAGACAATATCGGTATTTTTCGTCGACTTTCGACGCTTCACTCTACAAATAGCTCCTGTTTTTTGGTATAAATCGCGCTTCAAATTTTCACCACTGCGAAAAGAGCAGTGAACTGGAGAAATATTCAATGAGACTTGCTCATAAGCGTAAGGTGCAGGCTAAACTGCAGAAACGCACTAAAGCGGCTGTAGTTAAAGCAGTGGCAACGCCGAAAAAAGCGAAGCCTGTCGCAGAGAAAGTTGTAGCAGAAAAAACTGTAGCAGCAAAACCAGCGGTAGAGAAAGCAGTAGCAGCAACTAAAGAAGTTGCAGTAGCACTGACTCCTAAGCAACAACAAGTTCTAGACATCGTTGTTAGCAATGCTGAAGGCATTAACCCTAAAGGTATCGGCCTAGAAGCTGGTCAAGAAGACGCGAAAGCAGCTTCATGGGCAACAGGCGCATTGAAAAAACTTCTTGAAGAAAACCTAGTAGCGAAAGAGCAGCTAGCAGGTAACAAGGTTATCTACAAAGCTATCTAATCCTGTGGGATTACATTCGCTTCGTTAAGTTTTTAAGCCTCGATTTTCGAGGCTTTTTTGTATCTGGCACATTATGCCAAGTCCGAGCCCAAATCCAAGCCTAAACCTAGGCTCTATAATCTCAATTCCAATTCGATATACGGCTTAACTGATTAGTGTTGTCTCGTGTCAGAGCTTCGAATCAGCAAGCACTAAATTAGGGCGTTAGCTAGGTAGATCAAGAGAGCAAAGCCTTGATTTTTTCCCTAAAATACAGCAATGAATAGAGCTTCATCACGAAATGGCAATCAATTGTTAAGAGTATTTAATTATTAATACTTAGGTATTTATCAATACGCAGTGCCTTGGTGAATATCCAAACTCCTTTGAAATCGACACTATTCAATCATCTCCTACGTAGTTCTACGTAATCCTTTGGTCTAATGCGCAGTTTGTGTGCGCCCGTCGTGCGTGCTCTCCCTGATATCTTGTTGCCTCATCACGGTGCACTCTTATGTTGAATCATAAAAAATGCTCATAGAAAGAGTGTTAACCCAACAAAGGACGTGAACATGAGTCTCATTTCTAACTCCCTCACACGAGTTTTTAAAAACGTTGCAGTAACTGCTGCGGCTTGTTTAGCTTTGGTCGCTACTGGTGCTACAGCCGCTGATAAGGTTTACCGTTTAAAACTTGCGGAAACTTGGGGACCAAACTTCCCAGTTTTCGGTGATGCAACCAAAAACATGGCGGCGATGGCTGAGAAGATGTCGAATGGTCGACTGCAAATCAGAATCGATTCAGCAAACAAACACAAAGCACCTCTTGGCGTTTTTGACATGGTTAAGTCTGGTCAATACGACATGGGTCACTCAGGCTCTTACTACTGGAAAGGTAAAGTTCCAAACACTCTTTACTTCACTTCTATGCCTTTCGGTATGACGCCAGCAGAACAATACGCGTGGTTCTATCACGGTGGTGGTATGGAGTTAATGGAGCAGGTTTACTCTCCACATAACTTGATGTCTTTCCCTGGTGGTAACACGGATATCCAGATGGGGGGTTGGTTTCAAAAAGAGATCAACAGCGTTGAAGATCTACAAGGTCTGAAAATGCGAATCCCGGGCTTTGCAGGCGAGATTCTTGCTGAGCTAGGTGCTAAACCGACGAACATTGCCCCAGGTGAACTTTACACGTCTCTAGAGCGTCGCACGATTGATGCACTAGAGTGGGTAGGTCCATCGCTGGATTTACGAATGGGCTTCCACAAAATCGCGCCTTACTACTACACAGGTTGGCACGAGCCGGGTTCAGAGCTTCAATTCCTAGTGAACAAGCGTACATGGAACAAGCTGCCTGAAGACCTACAAGAAATCTTACGTGTTGCAATGCGTACTGCGGCTTACGACATGTACACACAAGCAACGCACGAAAGTGGTAAGAACTGGGTTTCAATGAAGACAGAATACCCAGATGTACAAGTGAAAGATTTCCCACCAGAGGTTATGTCTGCTCTGAAAGAAGCGAACGATCGCCTACTGGCTGCACATGCTGAGAAAGATGAGCTAGCAAAAGAGATTCAAGCTTCACAAGCAAGCTACCTAGAGCAAGTACGTTCATGGACGGATATTTCACATAGAGCTTATCTAAATAGCCAAGCGAAATAATCGACAGTTGTTGAACTGAATCTAAATGAACCCGAAGCTTTTCTTATTGAGTATTTAAGAGTGAATAAGCCGAGGGTTCATTTAAAACATAATAACTAAGCAGGATAAATCCTGTATTACGCTCAAGAACCTTTTCTACGTCCTACAGCTCGTTACCTCAGCTGCGCGATGTCTTTTCAAATTCCATGGAGTCGGGAATGCGAAGTCTAATTTATATTGAACGCCTGTTTAATCGTATCGGTGACGCACTGGGATGGCTTTCCAGTATGTTGTTTATTTTACTTATCGCCAACGTCGTGTATGACGTTGTCATGAGATATGCCTTCAACGATGTCTCTATCGCCTTCCAAGAGATGGAATGGCACCTTTTCTCCGCCGTTTTCCTACTCGGTGTTCCTTATGCCATCAAGGCTGGTGGCCATGTTCGAGTTGACGTGTTCTATGAGCAACTGAGCTTTAAAGCACAAGCGATTATTGACCTGCTTGGCACGATTATCTTTCTACTTCCGTTTTGCCTGCTGGTGGCTTGGTTTGGTATCGATGTTGCCAAAGAGAGTTATGAACTGGGTGAAACCTCAGGTGACCCGGGTGGCCTGCCGTATCGCTGGATCATCAAAGCTATGATCCCGCTGTCATTCTTTTTGATGGCACTCAGTGGCGTAGGTTTGATCCTGCATTCACTGAATAAGATTTTTAATCCGCATCTTATCCATGCAAACAATATTCATACAAAAAACAAGTAGAGGCTGAACATGATTGGAATAGTAATGTTTTTCGTAGCCTTGTTTGCGCTTTTACTTGGCTTCCCAGTGGCGTTTACCTTTGGTGGTATCGCGTTAATCTTTGGTGTTTGGGCTGAGGGCATTGAAATGTTTGCCTTCATGCCATATCGAATTCAATCCATTATGGAAAACACGGTTCTGATGGCCGTTCCATTGTTTGTTTTTATGGGGCTCGTTCTACAAAAGACCAAGCTTGCTGAGCAGTTGCTTGAGTCTATGGGGCGACTGTTTGGCGGCGTTCGTGGTGGTATCGCGATTTCAACCGTATTAGTAGGTTCACTACTTGCGGCTTCTACTGGCGTGGTTGGTGCTTCTGTTGTTGCTATGGGACTTATCTCCCTACCTGTAATGCTCAAGTACAATTACGACAAAGGCTTAGCCTGCGGCACTATTTGTGCGTCTGGTACGCTAGGGCAGATCATTCCACCCTCCATCGTATTGATTCTATTGGGTGATGTTCTAGGTGTTCCTGTAGGCGACTTGTTCCAAGCGGCGATTTGGCCGGGCGTGATGCTGGTCGGCGCGTACATCGTTTATATCTTGATATACGCAAAGCTACACCCTGAAGCGGCTCAACCTATTGAACGTGATGACTCCATCAGCCGTAAGCAGGAAGTGTTTAATGCACTGAAAGCGATTCTTCCGCCTCTAGCGTTAATCATTGTTGTACTGGGCTCTATCTTCGCAGGTGTTGCTACGCCAACAGAGTCAGCCGCATTAGGTGGCGCGGGTGCGATGATACTTGCACTGCTTTACGGTCAATTTAGTTGGTCGATGGTGTACGAGGCGTCGAAAGAGACGGTGAAAGTAACGGCGATGGTATTTGCTATCTTGTTGGGTGCAACGGCATTCTCAATGGCGTTTACCTACACTGGTGGCGACTATCTGGTTGAAGAGTGGATGCTACAACTGCCAGGTGAAAAATGGGGCTTCCTGATAATTACCATGCTGGTGATTTTGATTCTTGGTTTCTTCATCGACTTCGTAGAGATCTGTTTCATCATCGTGCCGATCATTGCGCCAGTTGCTGAACTGATGGGCATCAACATGACATGGTTCGCTATCCTTATTGCGATGAACCTACAAACTTCCTTCTTAACGCCGCCATTTGGTTTTAGTTTGTTCTATTTAAAAGGCGTAGCACCTAAAGGCGTGACGACTAAGGACATCTACCGAGGTGTGATGCCGTTCATTCTGATTCAAATCCTCGTACTTGGATCACTTCTCGCTTTCCCATCTTTCTATGGAATGTGAGTGAAGCCAAGAATGTGAATGATATGTTTCAACGGCTATCTATAAATTGCTAAAGTAAAACGGCTTATTGATGTTCAGTAAGCCGTTTTTTGTGAGGGAAAGGAATGCCTCTAAAAGCCAAGCTGATTTTGCTGACGTTGCTCCCGTTGCTGCTGGTAACGGCGAGTATTAGTTGGATCTCGCTGCACCAGACTAAGACGTTAGGCGCTAAAGAAGTCGAGATCTTTAGAGACAGCCTAATCAAGTCGCGTGAAAACGCCCTCAAAGACACGGTTGATCTCGCGTTCGACGCCATAGAACACGTCTATAACGATCCAAATATCCAAGAAGCCCAAGCCAAAAAAAAAGTTCGAACCATATTGTCTAAACTTAGATATGGCTCTGATGGGTACTTCTTCGCATACGATCGCCTCGGGACCAACTTGGTTCATCCAATTCAGCCAGAATTGATAGGCCAAAACCTACTCCAACTGCAAGATGAAGATGGCGATTTTCTGATAGAGGCTCTGTTAAGAGAAGCGCAAACCGGAGGCGGGTTTCACCGGTATTTGTGGCAAAAACCGTCGACGGGTGAGGTGGTGTCTAAGCTGAGCTACGCCGCTTGGTTAGAGCGTTGGGACTGGATGATTGGCACCGGCTTGTATATTGAAGACGTACACCAAGAAGTGGCTTCGATGCAGGCTGCGATAAATAAGAATATTGAAACCACGTTCTTTTCGATTGTGGTGATTTTGAGCGTAACGGTCGCGGTCATCATCGTGCTGACCTTGGCTATTAACATGCATGAACATCGGATTGCTGATAACAACTTAAAGGAGCTGGCGCATAAGACGGTGATGTTCCAAGAAGACGAGAAGAAGCATCTAGCGCGTGAGTTGCATGATGGTATTAACCAATTATTAGTGTCGAGTCGTTGCCATTTGGAACTGCTCGGTAATAAGCTACAAAATGAAGACCTTAAAGCACATTTGAATAAGTCGCAGCATTCACTGATGCGAGCGATCGAAGAAGTGAGGCACATCTCGCATCAACTTCGTCCAAGTTCATTGGATGACATAGGCTTAGAAGCGGCATTGTCTTCATTGCTGTTAGATTTTCAGGCGCACTCGGGCATAGAAGTCGAGACCATGTTTGCTACTCAACCTGGTAAGTTAAAATCAGAGGCGGCGACGACCCTATATCGAGTCGTGCAAGAGTCGCTGAATAATATAGAAAAACATGCACAAGCGACCAAAGTAACGGTTATCGCTCAGCAAATTGGTAATGTGTTGCAACTACTGATTCAAGATAACGGTGTCGGTTTCAACACCTATAAAGCGATGGAAAAACGAGGGATCGGGCTGCGTAACATGAGAGAGCGAGTGGAGTTCATCGGTGGTGACTTTGAATTGATGAGTGAGATTGGCCTCGGAACGGAAATTACAGTGTTACTGACACTAGAGGGATTAATGAATGAGTGAAGTTATTCGAGTTGTGATTGCTGATGATCACCAAGTGGTACTGGATGGCTTTATGGCGAGATTGGAACTCGAGCCAGATATTAGCGTGATAGGTACCGCCAGCAATGGACTAGAAGCGGTAGAGGTCGTTAAGTCTCTGCGCCCTGATGTGGTGTTGATGGATATCAGCATGCCTATCATGAATGGCATTGATGCCACCCATCTGATTAAAGAAGAAGACCCAGAAGCCAAGGTCCTGATGCTGACCATGCATAACAACCGTGAATACATCATGAAGGTGATGCAGTCGGGTGCTGTCGGTTACATGTTGAAAGAGATTTCGGCTGAAAAAATGGTACAGGCAATCAAAACGGTCAATCAAGGATCGACCTATTTCTGTGAAAAAGTCACGCAGAATTTGTTTACTCAGCCGATTACTCCCACGCCATCTGTCAAGAATCCATTGAGCAGACGTGAAGAGGCTGTGCTGAAATTAGTCGCAAAAGGGGAGAGCAGTAAAGAGGTCGCAAAGGCGCTGAATATCAGCTATCGAACGGTAGAAACCCATAGGCAAAATATTAAGCATAAGCTCGATATTCACTCTACGGCAGAGCTTGCTAAATATGCGGTCAGCTCCGGGCTTGTGGACTGATCTTACGCTAAATAACGTTAAATGTGTAATTTAATTACTAAATGTGTAATTTACGCCTCCTTTATGGAGGTTTTTTTAGTATTTTTGCGACAGGTTGATATTCCTCTTTTCGAAATTTAAGCGCCGAATGCAATGTTGCAAACTGTGCGCTGCAAATTAGAGAGGAAGCATGGAGCCTGTAAAAGATAGGTATAGTATTGAAAATACCGATTATACAGTAGGACAAGATAACGTTCAGAAATGGGGTTTTGATGTTCATAACCCAGTATTTGGAATCAGTGCAGGGGCGATCATTATCTTCCTGTTGGCACTTCTAGTCGCAGACCCTGAAACCGCAAAAGCGGCGCTTGATGGAATCAAATGGAAAGTCATTGGTAACTTCGATGGTTTCTTCATGTGGGCAGCAAACATCTTCGTAATTTTCTGTTTTGCCCTCATTGTCTCCCCGTATGGCAAGATACGTATTGGTGGCAATGATGCCAAAGCAGAGCACTCAAACCTATCTTGGATGTCGATGTTATTCGCCGCAGGAATGGGTATTGGCTTAATGTTCTGGGGTGTTGCTGAGCCAGTAGCTTACTTCACTGGCTGGTATGAAACACCACTAGGTGTTGAAGCTTACTCTCCTGAAGCGGCGAAGTTGGCTCTTGGTGCAACCATCTACAACTGGGGTCTGCACGGTTGGGCGATTTACGCGGTTGTTGCTCTAGCGCTTGCCTTCTTCACCTTCAATAAAGGTTTACCTCTATCAATCCGCTCTATTTTCTACCCTATCTTGGGTGATAGAACTTGGGGTTGGTTTGGTCATATTGTTGATATCGTCGCTGTGCTTGCAACGCTATTTGGCCTTGCAACTTCATTGGGCTTAGGTGCTCAACAAGCAACAAGTGGTATTAACCATGTATTTGGTACCGATGGCGGTATTGGCATGCAGCTGATTGTTATCGCTGTGGTTACTTTCTTAGCGACAATGTCCGTGGTTCGTGGCATCAACGGTGGTGTAAAGCTTCTGAGTAATGTGAACATGCTGGTTGCTTTGGGCTTACTTATCTTCGTTACCATCGCTGGTGGCATGGCGGGTATTAAAGCAATCCCAACCGCGCTAATGGGCTACATTGAAAACTTCATTCCCTTAAGCAATCCTCACGGTCGTGATGACGAAACGTGGATGCAAGGTTGGACGGTATTCTACTGGGCATGGTGGATGTCTTGGTCACCATTCGTAGGCATGTTCATCGCTCGTATCTCTAAAGGTCGAACGATTCGTGAATTTATCGTTGCTGTATTGTTCATCCCAACGACAGTAATCATCATCTGGATGGCTATTTTCGGTGGCATCGCGATTGATCAAGTGGCGAACAAGGTGGGCGAGATTGGTGTGAATGGTCTGCAAGATATTACACTTTCTCTTTTCCATACTTACGATGCTCTGCCAATGAGCTCTGTGCTTTCAGTGGTATCGATTGGTTTGATTATGGTGTTCTTTATCACCTCTTCTGATTCAGGCTCATTGGTTATCGATAGCATTACCTCTGGCGGTAAAGTGGATGCACCGGTTCCACAACGTGTATTTTGGGCGTTGATGGGCGGCGCGATTGCAGCGGTTCTACTATGGGTTGGTGGTACGGAATCTATTCAAGCACTGCAAGCTGGAACGGTATCGATGGCGCTACCATTTGCCTTCATATTATTGCTTATGTGCCTAAGCTTATTACTCGGTTTACGAACTGAAAATCAATTGGTTAAGCACCAAAATGCTTTGAGTTAAAAGTATTTTTGATAAAAAGGTCGACAGGGTCGACCTTTTTTTCGTCATAAACTTGAGTAATTACGTGAATATTGTTTGAAATTCCATCGAGCTGATTCTAGTTTACTGAAAACAACAAGTTAACCTGCTAAACTTCAGACATCCAAGTATTTGAATTATTGTGACAACAGCTTGTACTACTTGGATCGTAGGTTCGAGTTTGTAATTAAGTCGCAGGTAAGTAAGGAATACGAGGTCAATAGACCCTAATAGAATTCCGTAGAGAGGGATAATGACTAAAGGTATAGATAAATACAGTATCGACAGTACGGATTACACTGTCGGTCAAGATAACGTCCAAAAATGGGGTTTTGATGTTCATAACCCAGTATTTGGTATTAGTGCGGGACTTATCGCTTTGTTCCTGATCGGTGTTCTTATTACAGATACCGCTTCAGCAAAGGCTGCGCTAGATGGCGTTAAAGGCCAGATTATCAATTCGTTTGATTGGCTTTTCATCTGGTCGGGTAATATTTTCGTAATTTTCTGCTTAGGTTTGATTGTTTCTCCGTACGGCAAAATCCGCCTTGGTGGTGTTGATGCGACGGCAGATTACTCATTCTTCTCTTGGCTATCGATGCTGTTTGCCGCAGGTATGGGTATCGGCTTGATGTTCTGGAGTGTGGCAGAGCCAGCGGCTTACTTCACGGGTTGGTTTGAAACTCCGTTAGGTGTTGAACCAAACACACCAGAAGCTGCAAAACTGGCATTGGGCGCAACCATGTATCACTGGGGTCTACACCCTTGGGCGATTTATGGCGTAGTAGCACTGTCACTTGCGTTTTTCTCTTACAACAAGGGATTGCCTCTTTCTATCCGTTCTATCTTTTACCCAATTTTAGGTGATAGAGCTTGGGGCTGGGCAGGTCACATTGTTGATATTCTTGCTGTACTTGCAACGCTATTTGGTCTGGCGACATCGTTAGGTCTTGGTGCACAACAAGCGGCAAGTGGTATTCAGCATGTATTCGGCATTGAAGCGGGCTTAGGTCTGCAAGTTATTGTGATTACAGCGGTGACTTTATTGGCGGTAGTATCAGTACTTCGTGGTATTGATGGTGGCGTTAAAGTTATCAGTAACATCAACATGTTGGTGGCTTTCCTACTGCTTATCTTAGTGGCTCTAATCGGCTACGCGGTGACTTTAGGTTCTATCCCAACGACATTGATGGCATACATTGAAAACATCATTCCGTTGAGTAACCCTCACGGTCGTGAAGATGAAACGTGGATGCACGGTTGGACTGTATTCTACTGGGCTTGGTGGATCTCATGGTCTCCATTCGTAGGTATGTTTATCGCACGTGTTTCTAAAGGTCGTACCGTTCGTGAGTTCATCACAGCAGTACTGATTGTACCGACTACAGTGACTATCATTTGGATGTCAGTATTCGGTGGCATGGCGATTGACCAAATCGTGAATAACGTTGGTATTCTTGGTCAAGACGGCCTAACAGATGTATCACTAGCAATGTTCCAAATGTTTGATGCACTGCCGTTCGGGACTCTGCTTTCAATCATTGCGGTTGTATTGGTTCTAGTATTCTTCATTACATCGTCTGACTCAGGCTCTCTAGTAATCGACAGCATCACCGCGGGTGGTAAAGTTGATACGCCTGTGCCTCAACGTGTGTTCTGGGCGTTCCTTGAAGGTGCGATTGCTGTGGCTCTATTGTGGGTTGGTGGTACTGAAGCAGTACAAGCTCTACAAGCGGGTGCAATCTCGACGGCATTACCATTTACCATCATTCTATTACTGATGTGTGTGAGCTTGCTAATGGGTATGCGTACAGAAAAGCGCTAGGCTTTTAAGCTGAAATCTACTGCAATTTATACGCAGTAGAGTGGTAAATAATATGAAGGCAGAAGAGGAAACTCTTCTGCCTTTTTTGTTTCTTCTTTACCGTGTTTTCTTGTCTCTTTTTAACATGTGAAGTGCGATAAAAATACTAATAACCGTAGAGATAATGACGCCTTAAATTTGGCGACAAGCCAAGGAATTGACATTAGGTAAGCTTATGGTTTGCTTAAAATTATATTCCGATATTAAATTATAAAATTGCTCGAATTTAATACTGATATTGGGTAGTATGCGCGGGATTTCCCACCACTCGTGAAACTTTGACATGAAACTAACACTAAAGCAGAAGTTGATAGGTGCTAGCCTATCTGCTGTTGTCGTTATGGCTACAGCGTTGACTTGGTTATCAGCAAACCAATTATTTGAACAGACTCGTAATGGCGTATACCTACGAGCTGAAAGCGTATCTGAAGCAGCATCTGAAGGTATTAAAAACTGGATTGATATCCGTACTGATATCGCATCAGCATTTAATGACTTTTCACGAGAGGATGATGTTGTTCCTTTCCTTAGACAAGCTCGTGTAGCGGGTGGCTTTGACGATATCTTTTTAGGTACTCCAGAAGGTGGAATGTACCGTTCACATCCTGAACGTAATCGTGCAGATTACGATCCTCGTCAACGTCCTTGGTACCAAGAAGCAAACGCTGCAGGTAAGCAAATCATTACTACGGCTTACCAAGATGCAATCACCAAAGCACTTCTAGTAACGATCGCAGAACCTGTTCGCCACAACGGCCAACTTGTTGGTGTTGTTGGTGCAGACGTACTGATCGACCAGTTGGTTAACGATGTAATCAGCCTTGATGTTGGTGACAACGCTTACGCAATGCTAATTGATGCCTCTGACGGCACATTCCTAGCACACCCAGATTCAGCACTAAGCTTGAAGCCGGTAAGCCAGCTTTCAAACGATATCTCTATGCCTATCATCGAAAACGCAGTGCGTACGGGTAGCATCGAGATCATCAAAGAGCGCGGCGCAGACAAGCTGCTTTACTTCACGAAGGTGCCTAACACTAACTGGATCTTCGCGGTTCAGATGGACAAAGCAACAGAAGAAGCGAACCACTCAACGCTACTTACTCAGCTGATCATCACTGCTGTCGTTATTACGCTCATCGTAATCGTACTCGTGTCTTGGTTAGTAAGCTTCCTATTCCGCGACCTAAACCGCGTTTCAGCAGCACTTGAAGAAATTGCTTCAGGTGAGGGCGATCTTACTCAACGCCTTGAGCCTAAGAGCGACGACGAAATTGGTCAGCTTGCAGCAAACTTCAACCGTTTTGTGGGCAACATGCACACCATGGTGATCAAGCTAAGCGAAGTATCTGCTGCGCTGGGCAACCAAGCGCGTCAAACGGCTTCTCAAGCTGAAGAACGTAGTGCTCGTATCCAAATGCAACAAGACGAGATCAACATGGTAGCAACAGCCGTTAACGAAATGGCTGCAGCAACACAAGAGATCGCAGGTAACGCAGACCATACTGCACAGAACTCATCTGAAGCGGTTGGCGCGTGTGAGCACGGTACTGGTCAAGTGACACAGACTCAAAGCTCTATCCAAAACCTGGCTCAAGAAGTTCAAATCGCAACCAACGTGATTCTAGAACTTGAAGAGCACGGCAACAGCATCAACGCTATCTTGTCTAACATTCAAGGTATTGCAGAACAAACAAACCTACTTGCACTTAACGCCGCTATTGAAGCAGCACGTGCCGGTGAGCAAGGTCGTGGTTTCGCAGTAGTAGCGGATGAAGTTCGAGTTCTGAGCCAACGTACACACGGTTCAACGCAAGAAATTCAACAAACGATTGAGTTGCTGCAAGGTACAACAGGCAAAGCGGTTAACATCATGAACGATAGCCGTACTCTTGCTGAAACCAGTGTTGATGACGCGAACTCAGCGGCTGCAAGCCTAACGCAAATCCATGCTGCTGTTGAACGCATCAGTGACATGGCAACACAGATTGCTTCTGCTGCAGAAGAGCAAGCGTCAGTAACGTCTGAGATTACTCGTAACACTGAAGGAATCCGTGACGTATCTAACGAGCTAGCAGACGAAGCACACCAAGCTGCAGAGCAAGCTGCGCAGCTTTCTGAACTGTCTCACGAGCTAGAAAGCGAAATCAGCCGCTTCAAGCTGTAATCGAAGCCAATATAACAAAGCCCTGACTTAGGTTGGGGCTTTGATGTATCTGTACAATCTAGACTAACGAGTTATTTAAACTCAAACTTGCCCTTCATGATTGCCCAGTGGCCCGGGAATGAACATAGGAAAGAGTAGTCGCCACCGGCTGTCATTTTCTCTGTGCTGAAAGTGATTGAGGTTGACTCGCCACCACCGATAACACGAGTGAAGGCGTAAACGCGGCTGTCGTCAGGTTTTACGTAGTTATTGTCGATACCTGCCGACATACCATCGATGCCTACTGCTTGTAGCGACGCAGTGTCTGTTATAACGACGTTGTGACCCATTGATTGGGCTGGCATAGAACCAGTATGGTTTAGCGTCAGCTTCACTTCTTTACAGCTCGCTGGAACGCTTAATGTGTCAGTTGAAAATTTCATTTGATCACTAGCATCAATCGATACTTCACATTCCGAGCTCGCTTGAGCGGTAAAGCTAGCACCTACAAGCGCTATCGTTGTTGCGATTAATCGTAAAGACATACACTGTTCTCCATTATTTTAGGGGGAGGTTATTCCATGAGGTTGATTGATACGTATTATCCTAGAAAGATGATCATAGTAATGTGCTACGACTTGAATTGTGTGCAACTCGTTGCTTTGTAAATGGTAAGTTTTTGTAGGAAAGGGCAAAACTAATCAGCGCATGAACAACCGTTTAGGGGGGAATGGTTGCTCGAGACTAGAATCACAGACACAAAAAAGCCCGAGCATAAACTCGGGCCTTGAATAGTTTTCTTTATAGCTTAAGGGGAAGCTAGATTGCCTGACGAAGTTGGAAATAACGTCCTGCTTCGTTTAACAGTTTCTCATGAGAGCCGTTTTCAACAATCTCGCCTTGTTCAATCAGAACGATCGAATCCATCGATTCCAGACCAATCAAACGGTGAGTAATGAAGATAACCGTCTTGCCTTCAAAATGCTTCTCGAACAGCGTCATGATGCTGTGTTCTGTTTGCTTATCTAAGCCTTCTGTTGGCTCATCTAGAAGCAGGATAGGAGCATCATGAAGAATCGCGCGTGCGATACCAATACGGCGCTTCTCACCACCAGACAGTTGACGACCACCGTCACCTAACCAGCTATCAAGTGCGTTATTCTCAAGCAGCTTTTCTAGACCAACGTCTTTTAGGATGTTCGCTAAGTGATCATCGGTCGCTTCTGGTCTTGCAATCAACAAGTTGTCACGCAAAGTACCATTTAGAATGTCGACACGTTGGCTTACTACACTGATTGATTCACGAAGCTGCGATTCATTCCACTGCGTCAGTTCAATACCCGCGATTGAGATGTAGCCCTTTTTAGGATCCCAGTAGCGAGTCAGAAGCTGGATCAGAGTCGATTTACCAGAACCCGTTTGACCAACAATCGCAACCTTGTGCGTGGCAGGGATCGTTAGGTCGACAGCGTTCAGAACACTGCGCTCAGAGTCAGGGTAGTTGAACGTCACGTTTGAGAACGTAATATCAAGCGGCTTGTTGATGTCGAGTTTCTCTTCAGCAAACTGAACTTCAGGCTCTGACAGAATAACTTCATTCAAGCGACGAGCAGAAGACAGAGTTTGACCTAAATGCTGGAACGCGCCTGCGATAGGCATCAGCAGTTCAAAACTTGCCATGGTTGCGAATGCCATTAGCGCGATGAACGGGTCTGGTGCATTACCACCCACACCGTCAGCCGCAAGCCAAAGCATAAGAACCAACGTTAAACCGTTGAACAGCATTAGCGCAGCTGAAGCCATACCGGTTAGGTTAGCATTCACAAACTGATTCGCCATCAGCTTTCGTTGCGTTTCTAGAATCGCATTACGGTAACGCTCTTCAGCACCGAACAGAGTTAGCTCGCTGTAGCCTTCAATCCAATCTAGCGTTGTCACACGAAGATCCGCTTTGTTCTGTGTCAGCTCACCACCGTTACGTTTACCCAATTTGTAGAACAAGATTGGCCAAACCAACAGCATGATCAGAAGGATAGAACCTAAGATTAAACCTAGTGAGCTATCGAACCACATTAAGAACAGAGTCAGGAAGAAAATCCCGAACACACCCACCGTCACAGGGCTTACTAAGCGCAAGTACACGTGATCCATGGCGTCGACATCAGCAACCAAGCGGTTCAGAAGATCAGCATCACGAAGGTTTGAAATACGACCTGGGATCAGCGGAGCCAGCTTCTTGAAGAAGAAGATACGCAGATCAGTTAACAGTTTGAATGTCGCATTGTGGCTCACAACACGTTCACCCCAACGACCCGCAGTACGGCTCATTGCTAAACCACGTACACCACCACCTGGTAGCATGTAGTTGAAGGTTTCACGTGCAATCGTAAGGCCTGCAACCGCAGAAGCTGAAATGAACCAGCCTGATAGCGTTAACAAGCCGATAGAAGCCGACAGAGTAGCAAAAGCCAATAGCATGCCTAGCGATAGGCCAAACCAATGCTTTTTATAGAGTTTCAGGTAAGGCAGTAAATCACGCATCTAAATTACCCTTATTATCTTGTTGAGCTAAGTTCGCGTTAAGCATCTCTTCAAATAAACCACCCGCAGTCGAAAGCTGAGAGTAATGACCTTGTTCAACCAGACCACCATCGCGCATAACCAGAATGTTATCGACCGATTGAAGCGGGGCAAGTTGATGCGTCACAAGTAGGGCAGTGCGGCTTTCGATATTGCTATTGATGCCTTTCATTACCAACTGTTCGCTACGAGTATCTAAGCTGGCAGTGGGTTCATCGAGCAACCAGAACTGACCGTCTTGAATCATTGCGCGAGCCAGAGCTAAACGCTGAGACTGACCCACAGACAGACCGCCAGAGCGATCAGAGATCATATAATCCAAGCCGTGCTCATTTACGAATTCGTTAGCAAAAGACTGCTCAAGTGCATTCGCGACAACTTGGTCAGTGATATCGTGCTTACCAAGGGTGACGTTGTCACGAATTGTGCCATGCAGTAGCAACGGGTTTTGACCAACCCAGCTAATGGTTTTACGCCAAGAGGCTAAGTCTAGGTCACGCAGTTCAATGCCATTGATTTTCAAGCTTCCTTCATAAGGCATGAAACCAAGAATAGCGTTGATCAAACTCGTTTTACCCGCACCACTTGGGCCAACTAACGCAGTCGACTGTCGAGTGTTAAGTGCGAACGAAATAGGACCAACCAATTGAACACCTTCAGGGCTTAACACTTTGAGATCTTGAGCTTCAATATTGATGCCTTGAGCCGGGTCGAGCTGAGTGTCGCCTGATTTAACCTTAGTGATGTCTGTTTCTAGGAACTCGACAATACTTTCGGCTGCGCCAACCGCTTGTTGCTTCGCGTGGTAGAAAGTACCTAAGTCACGTAGAGGTTGGTAAAACTCTGGCGCTAAGATAAGGATAAACAAACCAGCGAATAGCGTAATGCCTGCACCGTAGTGACCAAAGTTCAGCTCACCGATGTAGGTGAAACCAAAGTAAACCGCCGTCATCGCGATAGAGATCGACGTGAAAAACTCAAGTACAGCAGAAGACAAGAAAGCGATTTTCAACACATCCATGGTACGCGTTCTGAACACTTCAGATGCACCTTTCAATACCTCTGTTTCAGCGTTGGTGCGATCAAATAGACGGATGGTTGTCATTGACTGCAAACGGTCGTAAAAGTGACCAGAAAGACGTTGCAGTGCTTTGAAGTTTTTACGGTTTGCATCGGCTGCTTTCATACCCACAAGTGCCATGAACATTGGTACCAGTGGAGCAGTAATCAAGAAGATCAGTCCTGCTGCCCAGTTTACTGGGAACACCACAACCAAAATAATGAATGGAATCATTACCGACAAAGACATCTGAGGTAAGTAACGAGAGAAGAAGTCTTGCATGTCTTCGACTTGTTCTAGCAACAGGGTTGCCCACGTACCCGCAGGTTTGCCTTTGATATAAGCAGGGCCCAACTCACGTAACTTATCAAGGATCAGTTGCCTGATGTAGACACGGATCTGTTCACCACAGCGATAACCTGCGATCTCACGTCCCCATGTACAGCCAGCACGGCCAACGACCGATAATGCCAAGCCTGCGAAATGACCAACCAGTTCAGACTTATCGACATTTTCGATGATCAGCTGGTGAAGAATAGAGGCGAGAAGAGCTGCTTGAGCAATTAAAAACACGCTTGAAAGTACGCCAAGGCTAATCGCAATCATAAGCCAGCGTTTCGCTAACTTACTCTGTTGCTTAAGCCACTTGTTCAAGCTGCGTTGTTTTTTCTTATCCATTATGAAGGCTTAATGATAATTATTATTTGTTGAGGGCGGCTAGTATACAAAAGAAAGCCCAGTGGATATACCACTGGGCTCTAGGGATTTACAACAAAATGTGATGACGCCCTGCATCTACTGAGGCGAGAGCACCGATAATCAAATCTGCAATCTCAGATTTACTTATCGTTAAGGCCATCTAGGAAGCGTTCAGCATCCAGTGCAGCCATACAACCTGTACCAGCAGAAGTGATTGCTTGGCGGTAGTTGTGGTCCATTACATCACCTGCAGCGAACACGCCTGGGATGCTGGTTTGTGTCGCGTTACCTTCAAGACCAGACTGAACAATGATGTAATCATCTTTCATGTCGACTTGGCCTTTGAAGATTTCAGTGTTTGGTTGGTGACCGATAGCAATGAATGCGCCCATTACTTCGATATCTTCTGTCTTATCAGACTGAGTATCTTTAATACGAACGCCCGTTACGCCCATGTCGTCGCCCAGAACTTCGTCTAGCGTGCGATCAGTGTGAAGAACAATGTTGCCGTTCTCTACTTTGTCCATTAAACGTTTCACTAGGATCTTTTCAGCGCGGAACGTGTCACGGCGGTGAACTAGGTGAACTTCAGATGCGATGTTAGACAGGTAAAGTGCTTCTTCAACAGCCGTGTTACCACCACCAACTACCGCCACTTTCTGGTTGCGGTAGAAGAAACCATCACACGTTGCACAAGCAGAAACGCCACGGCCTTTAAATGCTTCTTCAGAATCTAAACCTAAGTACTTAGCCGATGCACCCGTAGAGATGATCAATGCATCGCACGTGTACTCGCCTGAATCGCCTTTAAGACGGAAAGGGCGGTTAGATAGGTCGACTTCGTTAATGTGGTCGAACAGGATCTCTGTTTCAAAGCGCTCTGCGTGCTCTTTCATGCGATCCATCAGTGCTGGACCCGTTAAACCTTCAGCATCACCCGGCCAGTTTTCCACTTCTGTTGTGGTTGTAAGCTGACCACCTTGCTGCATACCGGTAACAAGTACAGGGTTTAGGTTTGCACGAGCAGCGTAAACTGCAGCTGTATAGCCAGCAGGGCCAGAACCAAGAATCAATAAATTACAGTGCTTTACGTCGCTCATGAGGACTCCGAAATTGAAATTGTTTTTATTTATAATCGCTTAGGATTGTATGGAAAATATGGAGGCAATAAAAGGTTAAACAAGGGCTGAAGTGTAATTAATCGTTATACGTTAGAACTTAATGGAGACAAACGTTTTCGTGGCTAGAAGAACAGTGAAAGCCTTCGCATTAAGTCGGCTTGCATTTGGCTAGCTATGCTTATTGCCCGTTGATTCGAAATCTACCTGAAGAAGCCGGCGTGTTTTAGTGTGTGCGAGATTTGTTGCTGGTTCTTAAAATCACAATTGGATATTTATTGGCCTTATCTTTGAAATGTCGCGAAATGACTAAGAACTACATTTTCGAGAGTTAGAGTGCCAAATGACATTATGGAGTTGCCTACAGGCCAAGTGGTGAGACCACAACAAATATAAGCAGATACACAATTTAAATTACAGGCTCACTGGCGCGAAGCTCCACCCTGTTTAGTACAAATTAGTCAGCCCTCCTTTTGTCATATCAAGGAGAAGAAAGCCGAACCTGTATCGAGAGGGTTCGGCTTTTTTATATGCGGGTTGAACTTCTATGCTTACTTATCCAACTTTTGGGTTAGCAGCTCATACTCATTAAGATCGGCTTTACTGCATGAATCAGCGAGTAATTGTCTAAGCTCATCCGTGATAGGTATCGCATCCCTTAAGTCTTCGCCTTGGTCATAACCATAAGAGCCGATGTAGACATCTTCGGGATCTATCTCTGGAATTGGGTCGAAGTACGCATAACCATCGATATCAAATTGACTCATCAATTTTAGTAACGTGATAACAGACTGATGGTCAAGGGCGTGACTCAATGCAACAACTTTGTTCTTTGGTAATTCTGAATCTAGTGTATCACCAAAAATCGACTTTAATCGAATGCCTTCACTTCTGAGAGATTTTCTGATTTCAAAGTAATCAGGAAGGAGTTTGTTAAGTGCAATAGACCAATTTCCGAAACTATTTTGTTCTTCAGAATGACTGTGCTGAATTAAGCCTTCTAGTTTCTTGAATTCGGCTTTTAGTGTATTAAGCTCATGGTGGTCGTCGTTTTTGACTGTAACAATTTGATTAGATTTTTTGTCTAGGTAACGCGAATAAAAAGAATCCTCTTGCAATTCCGGCCTAAAGCGAGTTTGCAATAGAAAGATAGCTCCTAGAAAAAGTGGTACGTTAAGAACGGCGGCAATGATTAATACTGAACTCTCCCAAGCTGAACTACCTAAAGCAACAGCTGTTCCTAAGAAGCCTCCATTAACCATGATTAAACCCACTAGCCACGCTGCTAGTAATTGAATCGGTTTAGTGACCTTTTGTGGGTCAACTTTTTGATTGTTCATCTAACTATAAATGTCCTGCTGATCTTTGATAGGCTAAGTTATTCAAAGTCTTATCGAGTTTTACGCTTAAGTAAGGGCTAAAATACAGCGCCTTGTTATAATTACGCTTAAACGTCAAACTAATTCTTATCTTGTTTGTCTTCGATAAACTTAACTTCTGACTTATCTTGGAGCTGTTTGTACTGAGCGTTCAAAGATTCAGAAATAGCCTTGTTTTCCGGTGACGAAATACAGTCAATGTTGCCACCTTTTTGGTTGTACTTAGCAAGCTCTTTGATAGCACTTGTTAGCTCATTGCTACTAGTTTTGTTGAGAACTAAACCTTTCTCGACCAATCTATCTACAACCGATTCGATAAGTGTTTCTTCGTCTTTTTCCGCTTTCTCTGTTACTTGTGCGATCATTTTTTCATATGTATCTTTATCAATTTTACTTTTTAGCTCTTTAGCTGCTGATATTGACATCTTGAAAGCAATTAGTTGAGTCGCTAGTTCCGCCATTGCAGTTAAGGTTTCGGTAATCAATTTGACCACTTCAATATTCAGCATCAAATCTACAATCACAGAGCCTTTGTCAGCGCTAATTATCTCAAAGTCTTCGGGAGCTTGATTCACCGCCATTGAGAACCCTCTAGCGATTGTAAACCATGACTTACCCCAATCTTTAAAGTTGACCACGTTATCAATGCAAGCGTCATTCTGGAAGTGAAGTCTTGTTAAGCACTTATTTTCTGGAATGAAAATTGGTTCTAAATACAGAGCCCTTAACGTCAGTTCCATGTTAGTTCGAATTTGCTTGAAAGACGTAACTGTACGGCTTAAACGTTCGATAACAGTGTTTAGTGTAGACAGGATGTAAGAGTAGTCTTGTGGTAAAACCAACAGGTTATGAAGGTAGTCTTTCGATTGTGCTAAAAGTATACTTTGTAAATCAAGGTCCCGTAAAACTTGACGCTGGTTATCAGTTAGAGTTGACTCATCAACTAACGACAAGCGTTCAGAAAGTTCATCAAAAACAGCATGCTTAATTTTGTCTGCGTTATCTAAATTTGCCTGAGTCGGGTTTGCTGTGGCGTTTTTCAAACTGGTATGGAGTTTAGTGTAGTAACTAAGGACAGGCTTAATTTCAATTTGTTTTTCGAACCACTTGGCTAGTGCGTATAATTCATTTGTTTGCATTATTATTCCACGAGATAATTTAGGAAGTACGGCAATTTACTAGATATTTCCCAGTACATTAGATTCTGGTTTTGTGGCTAGATTATCACTATTTATCTGATTAACATAAGAAAATATGATTGCACTAAGTGTGAATGCATAGGGTGGGTTTTTATTTGTGAGTCAAATGCAAAGTTTGCTCGAAAGTACAAAAATGTTTAGAGATAGTTGGGTGTAATTGATTAGTTGGTCGAATTTACCCCATGGTACAGAACGAGGATTCACAACGAACAGCATTAGAAGAGTGGATAACTTTTAGTAGCGCAAAAGCTCATGAACAAGATGCGAATGAGTAAAATGTCTAAGCAACTTTTGGGCATAAACGTGTTAGCGAAGGGCCTCTAATATTTGTGAGCAGTTACCTATGTTCTGGCAGTCAAAAAACACTAAGTAAATTTCCTTCGTAACATCCCACTTCAAACACTTTCTAGATATCAACTTGCTCCCTTAAATAAATCAAACCATTTGGGGCGGCCGAGTTCCCCCCGAACTCGACCTGTTCCAGACGCGCAAGCAAAGGCGTGTGGATTCTGGCGTACTCATAAATTAACCAATTCCAGTTTGTTGTGTAAATAATCAATAGCTTGAACGCTGATAGGTTGGTCGTATTTCGATGTGCAAAAACATACAAATAAAGTATGCCGAAGTAGGGGGATGAGCCTAGATGCCGCGGCTGGCGTATTAGTGGGTATGTGCTGACAAAATAATAAACACAGCGTGCTAGTTAATAATATCGTTAAATTTTATTTTATAGGTGTTTATAACTAGCTAGTGAAGTGTGCTAGTTTTAAGAGTTGGTCATCTTTTATTCTGGTGTTATACACTGCTTTTTATTTTGAACTTGGGTTTACAGTCTGAATTATTAATTCTTACGGGATAAATGATTGTTTATTGTTGATTTGGCAAGATCTTCAAGTATCCTTTTATGTAAACAAAACGTTAAATGTCGAAAATAAATTAACAATCATTAAGGAGTCGATGATGTTACACGCTCACGAAAACACCCTACATATTACCCATCTCAGTAACCACGCGGTTAAGGAGCTGTCACCTTCTTTCTCTAAGCTACCTAGCACAGAGCACGCAGACGGACAGTACCGATTGAGAAGGTACTCTGTGGTTGAATTCAGTAATGGACAAGTCGTTGAGCTAGACAAACATAACTTCGTTCAGTCTGAAGACATCAATCACTTTCAAGGTGATGTTGTTCGTCAATTCGAGCCAATTGAAGCACCCATTCTAAGCAGCGAAGGCATGCAAGAGATGTGTGAACTGTTTATTGAAACCAACGGGCTTGAAGACGGACAAGAAATTGAAATCCACCAAATTCGTATCGCTGCCATTTTTGAAGAGACACAGGTTGCGCCTGAAGGCGTGCACCAAGATGGCTTCGACCACATCGCGTTAATTGGCGTGAATCGTCACAATATTGTTGGCGGCGAAATCATGCTGTACCAAGATTCTCATGAAGCACCATTCTTTAGAAAAGTGCTTGAAGACGGCGAAGTTGCAATGCTTGCAGACAGTAAGCTATGGCACAACGCACAGCCAATTCGCACCATAGACCACGATGAGATGGGCTACATGGATGTGTTTGTTCTAACGGCTAAGGATGCGCGCAATGTCCTTCACTCTTAACGATGTACGCCAGCAGTTCAGTGCGTTAGGCCAATACCACGACGGTAAGCCAGTCACCTTTTTTGATGGGCCGGGTGGTTCTCAGGTTCCTGAGAATGTTCTTGCGTCGATGACAGAATACCTTGGCCACTTTAATTCCAATTTGGGCGGTCACTATTTTTCTAGCCAGAAGACGACAGGCTTGATGCAGCAAGCGCGAGAGTCAGTGCAAGCGTTACTGAATGCTGAATCTTCTGGCAATGTTGTGTTTGGTGCCAACATGACCTCGCTGACATTTCAGCTTAGCCGAGCGATTAGCCGCGATTGGCAAGCTGGCGATGAGGTGATTGTTACTGCGCTAGACCACTACTCGAATGTATCGAGCTGGCAACAAGCAGCAGACGACAAGGGCGCGATTGTTCGTCAAGTTCGTGTTGACGAGTCGGATTGCAGCCTAGACATGGCACGCTTTGAGTCGTTACTGAGCGAAAAAACCAAGCTGGTTGCCGTGACGTTTGCTTCAAACACCACGGGTTCAATTGTTGATGTGGAGAAAGTCATCGAGCTTGCACACCAACACGGCGCTCAGGTTTATGTTGACGCGGTTCACTACGCTCCTCATCACTTGATCGATGTTCAACAACTGAACTGTGATTTCTTAGCGTGTTCGGCTTATAAGTTCTTTGGCCCGCATGTTGGTATTGCTTACGTGGCGCCTCAATGGCTACATACGTTAAAGCCATATAAGGTTGAGCCTGCCACTAACATCGGGCCTGGTCGTTTTGAAACAGGAACACAGAGCTTTGAAGGCCTCGCGGGTGTGATTGCTGCGGTGGATTACTTGGCACAATTTGGTGAGCCAACCGACTCATTACGTTCTCGCTTAGAGCAAAGCTACGCGCTTTATAACAAGCATGAAAGCCAGCTGAGCGAGTACTTCCTAAAACGTTTGGGCGATCTTGAAGGGGTAAAACTCTACGGTAAGACAGAGTTTGATTCGAACCTAAGAACGCCAACATTCGCCATCACCTTTGATAACCACTCCCCAGAGTTCATCGCGAAGAAGCTGGGCGAGCATAATATCTGTGTGTGGAACGGACACTTCTACGCATTAGGTTTGGTGAAGCAGTTGGGTATTGAAGAGCAGGGGGTAGTGCGTATTGGTTGTATGCATTATAACTCGATTGAAGAAATCGACTTGCTGTTCAATGTGCTTGAAGGGATCTTGCGAAGCCATTAGCAGAAGTAATTAGCAAGAAGTCACTAGCACTATAATCGCTACAGAATTAGAAAAGAGCATACTTCTCTCAAGAATATTGAGTAGGAAGTATGCTCTTTTTCGTTTCACCGTGCTTATTTAGTTAGCGCCAGTGACCTAGTCAAGACAGCGATTCGATTAAGAAAGCTGCTCAACAATGGCTACACCCACTGCGTGTGCGCTAGTCGGGTTCTGGCCTGTAATGACTCGCTCATCAACAATCACAAGTTCTTGCCACGGTTGAACCTTGTTGAAACGCGCTGCGCCACGAGCAAGCGACTCTTCCAGTAGGAATGGAATGTCGTTGATGGTACCAAAGTCGATCTCTTCTTCACGTGTAAAGCCCGTCACCGATTTAGAGCTCAGAAGTGTTTCGCCATTGCTCAGTACGATAGGTAGCAGGGCTGCTGGGCCATGACATACTGCCGCAATCACACCACCATCTTCGTAATGCTTAGCCGCAATAGCAGCGAATTGCTCGTTGGTTGCTAGGTCTGAAAGCAAACCGAAACCACCTGGGTAGAAGATAGCATCGTAGCTTTCTGCATTAATTTGGTTTACAGGAATCGTATTGTTGATGCGGTTTTGGAAGTCATCATCAGCCAAGATCTCAGCGTTTACTGAATCCCCTTCAATATCGGTTCCGTACAATGGGCCTTTACCACCCTTGATAGAAGCGATGTCGTACTCAAAACCCGCAGCAATGATCTCTTTGAGAGCATGAGTCAGTTCAGGCGCATAAGTACCATTCGCTTGATCTGTATCGCCTAGTGTTGCGTGGTTAGTCACTGGAATTAGTATTTTTTTCATGGTTCGTCCCTTTGAGCTGCTGTTTTTTTATTTAGGTGCTGACGCTTTTCGTTAAGCACTGATGCTGTTCGTTAGGCGCTAGCGCTTAGAGCTTGGTATCGCGTTGTTACTTAGCTATCGCCGTCTTGTTGTTTCTAATACTAGTTCTAAACCAATTAGGTGATAATATGCTAAACAGGCAAAACATTGTTGCTATATAGCAAAGATAAAATACGAGTAGATTAAGTATGGATAGCTTTGAAGGGATTAACGAATTTGTTGCAGTTGCTGAGTGCCACGGCTTTTCAGCGGCCGCCAAACAGTTAGGTTGCAGTACCAGCCATGTGAGTCGGCAGGTTTCAAGGTTGGAAGAGAGAGTGGGAGTGGCGTTGCTTGCGCGTTCAACACGGATGGTGAGCCTGACCGAATCGGGTCATACCTATTATCAGCAGTGCAAAGACTTGGTCATTGGGCTGCAACAAGCGAATGAACAAGTCACGTCTCAACAAACTCAGCTTAGCGGTACATTACGTGTTAGTGCTGCGGGTGCATTTGCAGAAAATCATGTTGCGACAGCGCTAATGGAATTTGCCAAAGATCATCCTGAACTCACCATAGAAATGAACTTCAATACTAAGATGGTGAACTTCATCGAAGATGGTATCGACTTTGCCATTCGTTATGGTCGATTAGACGATTCAGGGCTGGTGGCAAGAAAGTTGGTCGATCGTCCAATGGCGGCTGCAGCCAGTAAAGACTATATAGAGCAATTTGGTTCGCCTACTCATCCAGAGCAGTTGAAAATGCATAGCTGTATTATCGCTAACAGTGATCAGTGGTTATTTGAGAAAGAGGGAAAATCGTTAAATGCAGTACGAGTACATGGACGCTGGCGCAGTAACAATTCGAGCGCAGTACTGAAAGCATGTGAAGAGGGGCTTGGCATCGTTTATCTTCCTAAAAGCAGTTTCAATGGCAGTCTTAGCAATGGAAAACTCGTCCCTGTGTTAGAAGAGTATTGGGGAGCGGGCACAAGCAGTTGGATTGTTTATCAGAACCGTCGTTTTCTTCCACAGAGAGCACGGTTAGCTATCGACTTCTTAGTCTCATATTTCTCTGATTGGAATGAATAGTTCGTAGGTTTAAAGAATAGTGCGCAGGTTTAAAAGAATAGCGAACAGGATTTGAAGTGGTTGGGAGCGGATTCTTTCATCAGTTCAAGGCCAAAAGTAGAAAAAGATAATGGTTACATTGGTATAGGTTATCTATTTCTGTTTTTTGACGCGAATAATGGGATTGAGATGCTTGTCTACTTTTACTAACTCGTGTTAGCAATTGAGTTGTAGAGAAGGCCGCAACAGTGCGATATACTATATGGCATATTAATGTCCCTAGCGCGTGATAGATTGTGTGGAAGCGTTGGCAGGATGTGTTGTTATGCTCCAGTTTATGAAGTGTAGCTAGAGTGCGGAGTTGGCAATGTCTTCAATAAATTTCGAATCCACGTACGGTGTAATAACTATTCAAGATATGAATGTAGTGAGTGTTGACGCTAACTATGCTCGCATCTATGGATACCAATCGCCCGAAGAACTACTTTCTAATATCGATAGCTTTCTAGATTTAATCTCAGAAGATTACCATGTTTTAGCTTATCAAAATTACCTTGAAACGGTCAGTGGTCAACGCGACCCTCAGGTTCACACCTATACCAATATTGATCGTAATGGCAGAGAGTTCACTGTGTTTTCTATCGACCATGTGACGGAGTGGCAGGGAAGACCTGCATTGCAAGTCACGGTGATCGATCTTTCCCCTGCGATTCAGCTGCAAAATGCGGTGCGTGAGCAAGATAAGATGTATCACGACATGATCATGCAATCTGGGCAGGGCATCTTGGTTCACCGAGATTTCAAGCCGCTGATGGTTAATCAATCTTGGGTCAACATGCAAGGCGCGGCTTCCATCGAGCAAGTATTAGAGCTGGACTCTATCCTTGAACTGGTACCAAAACAGAATGCCGATGGCATCAGCAAGCACTATCACGCGATCGTATCAGGGGAGTTGTCAGGTACTAGTACCGTGGTTGAAAACATTGGCTTTGACGGCGTTCATCGGTTCTTCAATATTTACGACAATGCGATTACTTGGAAAGGTCAGCCAGCCGTTCAGGTTGTGCTCGAAGATGTGACTCAAAAGGTGATGCTGGAAAAGCAGTTGGTACACCAAGCGAATTACGATGAAATGACGGATTTGCTTAACCGTAGGGCGATTTATGAGTGGCTGAGAGAGCACCTTGTCTCTGAGACTCACTTAGTGTGTATGCTGCTTGATATCGATGACTTCAAATCGATCAATGATACCTACGGGCACATGGTGGGTGACGAGGTAATTTGCGCATTGGCTGATATTACTAAGCGTAATGTTGAGGCTGTGGGCGGTGTCGCAGGTCGATGGGGCGGTGAAGAGTTCATTGTATTTATCCCTAATGCGTCGCCTCAGATTTCGCGTCAAGTGTCTGATCAGATCCGAGAGCAGTTTAATCAAACCGAATTTAAGATTGATGAACAGTTACGATTTAATTCGAGTGTCAGTATCGGAATCAGTGATAGCCAAGCCTGTGAAGACGGTGTCACGATTGATGCACTCGTGAATTTAACCGATCAATCTCTCTATCGCGCGAAAGCCAACGGCAAGAATTGTGTAGACGGAGATGTGGTTGCGCTCTAACGCCAAAAATCGTCATCGAAAGCGAATAGGATCGACAACGAAAAATGCCCTCAAGTCATCACTTGAGGGCATTTTATTTTTTGGCTATTCACTAAGCGCTTCTAACTATAAGAAACGTTTAAGTTCTACAAGTTATGCAGACACTTCCACTTCGTAAGAACCAAATTTACGGATGTTAATCACGCCCGTATCTAAGATTAGGTATTGGCCTTTAATACCTTGCAGCACACCAGATACTTCAGGATTCTTATCAAAGTTGTGCGATACAATCTTCACTGGGTGCTGCTCAACCGGGTAGCTCAGTGAAGTGATGTTTTCGCTCAGAATCTCGATTGCATCGTCACCAAACTTCGCTCTGATCTCTTGGATCTTATCTTCAACCAATGGCAATAGTTCTTTGGCTTTTTCTACCAACTCCATATCGTCGCCATCGCCTTTTAGCAGCGTGCGCCAGTTGGTTTTGTCAGCAATGTGCTTCGCTAACTCAACTTCGATCAGGCCAGAGATCTGACGTGTTTTTACCTTCAAGATAGGCAAACCTTGAGTCGCGCCTTGGTCAATCCAACGGGTAGGGATTTGAGTATGACGAGTGATACCCACCTTTAGGCTTGATGTGTTTGATAGGTAAACGAAGTGATCAACCATGCAGTTCTCTTCACCCCATTGAGGCTCACGACATGTGCCTTCATCGTAGTGACAAGTCTCTGGTTTCATGATGCACATGTCGCAGCTTGCTAGCTTTTTCATGCACACAAAGCAGTGGCCTTGAGAGTAGCTTTTCTTGGTTTTCTTACCACACGAACAACAAAAAATATTGCCGGTATGGGTAAGGTTGATGGTTTTACCAATCAGAGGGTTTAGCTCTACAAACTCTTCACCTACAGGTAAACGGTAAGTAACCGCACCATCAAGGGAAGCACTCATCTTCTTGAGTGTTCCTTTTGCTAATAAAGACATGACATTACTCGTTGTATTTTGATTATTATTTCGTCGACTCGATTGCGCTGTGAGCAGGCAGTACGGTTAACGATGATTATGCGATGAGTATAACAAATAGAGCCTGTTTTTATACGCAATATTACTTGATTCTCGCCGTGAATAATCAACAGCAAATACATGCATTAAAATATAGTATGACATTTTGTTCGGGCGTGATATAACGTTTTTTAGTGATTTATTGGTATTAAGATCACTAATTTATCTAACTTGTTTTTTATCGTGAAATCCCAACTATAGGGATATTAAGCAGGAAGCTTAGACGTGAAGTGGATCCATAAGATTGTTATCTTTTTAGTTATCGCAACGCTTGCCATTGTGCAGTATTACCGTGTGAGCGGAAATCGTGTGATAACGGCAATTACCCCTGATAAATATGAATTTATCGCGACCAGTGATCAAGTTGATAGGGGAGTCAGTACGTCCCAGTTATCCTATGAAAATGGACAGTACACTCTCGATTGTGAACTTAAAGAATCTGAGTATCCGTGGCCTTACTGTGGGCTGTCGATTCGTATCAACCCTGACATCACCTCGGGCCTTGACCTTTCTCAGTACCACACCTTTAGAGTGAACATTGATTACCATGCGGAGGCTGACTCTAGTGGCCGTTTGAGAACCTATCTACGTAACTACAACCCTGCTTATTCAGTTCCTGATGACGAGTACACGCACAAGTACAATGGGATGGAGTTTTCTCCAGGAATCGATGGTGGTGTGATTGAGATTCCGATCAAAAACCTGCAAGTAATGACATGGTGGTTAGCGGATAACGAGATTGCGCTAGAGCATTCAGCGCCTGAGTATTCGAATGTGAATATGGTTGAGTTTGCTACTGCGTCTGGAGCGAAACTCGGTCACCACAGAATAGTCATCCGTAGTATTGAATTTGAAGGCTCTTATATATCCGCAGAAAGTCTGTTCTTGATTCTACTGTTTGTTTGGGTTGGTACGGGCACCGTATTCTTATTGTCTGAGTTAAACCGTTCAAGAAAACGCATGGTGATCGCAGAGAAAAGACATCACCACTTAAAGAACGTCAATCGCGCACTGAGAGAACAGAATTTTGAATTTTCAGAGATGGCCCATCGTGATGAGTTAACCGGAATACTAAACCGCCACGCGATTCGTGATTGGTTGAAAATGCAGTCACAACATGTGAAGCAAGGACATGGCAAGCTGGGTATGTTGTATCTCGATATCGACTACTTCAAGAGTGTAAATGACAAGTACGGACACCAAATGGGTGACCATATTCTACGTGAGTTCAGCATGGTGGTGGGCAGTTCGATCAGCGCTACCGACAAGTTGGTGAGATGGGGTGGTGAAGAGTTCATTGTTTTTTGCCCTGAGACTGATCTTGGCGAAGCACAAAGAAAGGCCGAGAAAATCCGACTTTTAGTCAGCCAGCACCTTTGGGTTCATGGCGATCCGCTGACATGCAGTATCGGTGTTGCCGAGATGAAACAAGAGCGAGTGACAGAGACTATTGCTCGCGCTGATGAAGCTTTATATCAAGCAAAGCATTCAGGTCGAAATCAGGTGATCTTGAGTCACTAATCTGAAAATTGTTTTGATGATTTTATAAGCCACACGTGCATATGTGACGTGTGGCGTTTTTATGGTTCTTCTCCCAAAAGCCAAAACAAAAAAGGTGGCGCGGGGCCACCAAAAGGGAAAGCGTTTCTTGTTTTTATATGTCCGTTCAGTGCTTGCTTACGCTGAACGGGCATTTTTGTCTTGGTTGAACCGGGGGAAGTTCAACCAGTTTAGGGGAGCATTCCTGTAAGCATGCGCTTATAGGACGTTAGTGCTTACCAGAAGATCCAAGCGAACAGAGTCAGAACTAGGATACAAACTAGGTTCAACACCATACCGATTCGCATCATCTCTTTCTGCTTGATGTGACCCGAGCCAAACACGATTGCGTTAGGTGGTGTCGCTACTGGTAGCATGAAGGCACAAGATGCTGAAACCGCAATCAGTGCAGACAAGATAACCGGAGACATACCCAGCGCTTCAGCAATCGTCGCGAATACAGGGACAAGCAATGCCGCACTCGCTGTGTTACTCGCAAATTCCGTTAGGAATACCACGAACGCTACCACGGCTAGAATCGTAAGCAGTACGCCAGCTGTTTCTAAAAATCCGCTTAGTGAGTGTGCTAGGAATACGCTGGTTCCTGTCGCTTTCAGAATGTTACTTAAACAGATACCGCCGCCGAACAGGATAAGTACACCCCAGTCCGTTGTTTTCTCAACGTCTTTCCATTCCACCGCTCTAGAAGCACCAAGCAGTACAATCGCACCAATCGCTACTAAGCTATCAAATTTAGAGAATCCGCCAATCATTGCGTTGATTGGTTTACCGAATATCCAAAGCGTTACGGTTAAAAGGAAGATAGACAGTGTGATTTTCTTGCTGTTTGTCCACTCAACGGGAGCGTGGTCTAGCTCGAATTTGTGGTCAAGCTTTGGCTTAGTCATCACGTAAAGAATAATCATCGCGATTGGCAGTAAGATCATTGAGATTGGAAGACCTAGCGCCATCCACTCAGTAAAGCTCAAGCCAACTTCTGCAGCGGCGATTGCGTTCGGTGGGCTACCCACTAAGGTTGCGATACCACCAATCGATGCACAGTAAGCGATACCCAGCAGTACGAACACGTACGTGTTGCGGTCTTCACTTTGGTCAACTTTGTTCATGATGCCAAGAACAAGGGGAAGCATCATTGCAGTCGTTGCTGTGTTCGAAATCCACATCGACAAGCCTGCACTCACACCGAATAGCATGAACACCGCCACCGACATTCTGCCTTTTGCAATCAGCAGAACTTTGTCGGCAATCGCCTTATCGAGCTCTTGCTTGTTGAGCGCAGCAGCAAGGGCAAAACCACCCATGAATAGGAAGATGATTGGGTTCGAGAAGTTCGCTAATGCAGCGGGCGTATTGAACACACCAAACAAGACAGCCAAGAGTGGAACGAGCAGAGCGGTGATGCTGACATGAATAGCTTCGGTTAACCATAGAACCGCAACGAACACGAGAATACTCAAACCAGTATTGACTTGTGATTCGAAAGGAAGGGTGTTGAGCAAGAGTGCGAATAGCGTGAAATTACCAATTAATATCATGCTGTTGCGGGTGAACAACCAGTGTTTCAGTGTAGTAACAAGTGCCGTCATAAGACGCTCCTTTTGTTTATCCTCGTTTTATTGGTGCACGACTTCATTGAGTCATGCTTATTATTGTCGAGGTATATAGCTTGATGTAGGGTCAGACTTTGTTGGAAGAATGTTACTCAAGTTAATAAAGGAGTGTTGGTGTGTTTTTGTGTAACAGTGGGGAAATGTGAGGCAACAAATTCAAAATGTGTAGTTTTCTACACATCTGTCTCTGCTGGGTCTGCAATAGGGTTTGTTGTAGGATCTACAACAGGGTTTACAGAGGGGTCGGTGATAGGGTTTGGAATCGGAAATGATTCCGGTTTTGGACTCGATTGAATGGGCTCTTTAGGTCCAAGGAACTTTGGCGTTGTCCCCATAATATACAAATCTAAGAAGGCTTTGGTACGCGCAAAAACTTCACGCAAACGGATAGAGGTGCCTGAATGATGAGTAGGGCCTGAAACCGCTAAACACTGCGCGTGAATATCGTAAGAATTGGCGATGAATAACGCTCTTTCACAGTGGAATTTTTGAGTGATGATCAGAAAGTTATCGGTATCGAATATCTTTTTGGCGCGAACAATCGAGTCTAAGGTTCTAAAGCCTGCATAATCGAGGTTAATGCGTTCATCGGGTACACCCGCTTTCAGCAAGTCGCGTTTCATCGTCCACGGCTCATTGTAAGAGCGATGAGCGTTATCACCACTTAACAGAAACTGGTCGACTTTTTCACGGTCGAACAGCTCAATCGCGGCTTCGATTCGGTGCTTATAATAGTCGTTGAGTGTTCGACCCAAATATTTGCTCGTGCCAAGCACAACGGCGACCTCAAGCTCGGGCACTTCATCTATATCGTAGATGATGCGATCTTCCGCTTGCCATGAAACCCAATAATCGATCGCAATAACCGCAGCGCTGCCTACTAAGAACACGAGGAAAGCGCCAAACAGAAAACCTTGCAGTTTTTTGTAAGCTTTTTTTATGTAGCTACGGATAATGTGAGAATCAAATTTCACTCTCGGTATGGTCCTTTCACTGAGCATTAATTTTTGAGTGCTCGATAATACCAAATAAAAATGAGAAAAATCAGTTAAAAAGACAAGACAGTTTAAAGAAAAAAGCCCCTGCAATTGCAGAGGCTCATATAAGAGTCGTTAACGCTCTTTATTCCAAGCGCAGTACGCTTTATTAGAATGCCGTGCGCTTGTAGCGACGGTAAACTGGCTGCCAGAAGTGCTGGTCAATCGCTTGTTGCAGTGCTTCTTCAGTGATCTCTAGAGCAACGCCCTGTTCAATCGCCTTTTTACCTACCGCAAGAGCAATTTTCTTAGATACCGTGTGGATCTCTTCCAATGGTGGAAGTAGAGCACCTGTGCCATTGATTGCTAGTGGAGAACACGTAGCAAGTGCACGGCTTGATTCCATTAGCATTTCGTCAGTGATGCGTGAAGCATTCACAGCCAATACACCAAGGCCAATACCTGGGAAGATGTAGCTGTTGTTACACTGAGCGATTGGGTAAGTTGTGCCGTTGTGAACGACTGGCTCAAATGGGCTACCTGTCGCAACAAGTGCTTGGCCATCAGTCCAACGAATAATGTCGTTTGGCGTCGCTTCAACACGGCTTGTTGGGTTCGACAGTGGGAACACGATAGGGCGTTCACTGTGTAGGTTCATCTCTTTGATGACTTCTTTGCTGAATAGACCTGGAGCACCAGACACACCAACCAATACGGTTGGTTTCGCGTGGCGAACTACGTCTAGTAGAGAGAAACCAGTGCCATCGCTTTCCCAGTCTTTGGTGTTTTCGTTGGTTTGAACTAGGCGCTGTTGGAAATCAAGCAGGTTTTGCATGCCTTCTTGTAGCAGACCCCAACGGTCAACCATGTAAACTTGAGAGCGAGCTTGTGCATCGCTGATACCTTCAGACACCATTTGGGCAATGATAGCTTCAGCAATACCACAACCTGCAGAACCCGCACCTAAGAAGGTGATGCGTTGATCTGAAAGTTTGCTGTTTGCTGCTTTACATGCTGCAAGTAGAGAACCAACCGTTACGGCTGCTGTGCCTTGGATATCATCGTTGAAACAACAGATGCGATCTTTGTAGCGCTCAAGCAGTGGCATTGCGTTCTTTTGTGCGAAATCTTCGAACTGAACTAATGCATCAGGCCAACGGCGTTGAACCGCTTGGATGAACTCTTCAACGAATGCATCGTAGTCAGCACCCGTAATACGAGGATGACGCCAGCCCATGTACATTGGGTCAGCAAGACGTTGAGGGTTGTTAGTACCCACATCGAGCACGATTGGTAGCATGTAAGCTGGGCTGATACCGCCACAAGCTGTATAAAGTGCTAGCTTACCAATTGGAATACCCATACCACCGATGCCTTGGTCTCCCAAACCAAGAATACGCTCACCATCCGTAACCACGATAACTTTAACGTTGTGGTTTGTCGCATTATTCAGTAGGTCATCGATACGATCGCGGTTCGGGTATGAGATAAACAGACCACGGCCACGACGGTAAATATTTGAGAAGTTCTCACATGCTGCGCCAACTGTTGGCGTATAAATGATAGGCATCATTTCAGAGATGTGGTTTTGAACTAAACGATAAAAAAGCGTTTCATTAGTGTCTTGGATGTTACGAAGGTAGATATGCTTATCCATATCACTTTCGAAGTTACAATATTGTTTGTATGCACGTCCTACTTGCTCTTGGATTGTTTCGGTTGTTTCCGGTAACAAACCTTCAAGGTTGAAAGAACTGCGCTCTTCAGCAGAGAATGCGCTGCCTTTGTTTAGAAGAGGTGTACTTAGTAGAGCAGGACCAGCATAAGGGATATATAGAGGGCGTTTATCGTTGTTCATTGGATGCCTAATATGGGAGAAAGGGTAACTAAAAAATGATAACGGTTTAGTTATTCAATTGTAAATAGTTTCTCCGCGATCTGAGCAAACAAAATGATATTCTTACCTCTGTCCCACACTTATCGAATTTCAACACGATAATTCGTTATACTTTGCTCACACTTTTTCGCTACTCGCCATTTTATGTCATTACTTCCCATCGATGCTTATCAAAACGTATTCCACGAACAAATCGCTAATTCTCACCTTGTCGTAGAGGCGGAAACCGGATCAGGTAAATCAACGCGCCTGCCACTTTGGGCTTCTCAGCATGGACGAGTGCTGGTGGTGGAACCAAGACGTATCGCGTGTACGTCATTGGCTAAATACCTCGCACAGCAATCGGGTGAGAAGCTTGGTAGCAAGGTTGGCTATGCGATTAAGCTTGAGTCAGAGTATAACGAGCAAACTAACGTTGTTTTTGTGACTCCCGGTATCGCGCTGCGTTGGTTATCAGAAGACGGATTAGCCAGTTTTGATGTGATTGTGGTGGATGAGTTTCACGAGAGGCGCTGGGACATTGATCTGCTGGTGGCGATTCTGAAACAAAAAGAGAGCCATCGCTTGGTGATCACTTCAGCAACCATTGAAGGGGAGCGTCTTGCTGATTACTTGGATGCGAATCGAATTAGCTGCGAGGGGCGAACTTATCAAGTTGAGATTGAACACAGAGCGAATGAATCCAGAACACTGCCTGATAGTCGACATCTAGGGCAGCGCATCGTGGAAGAAGTTAATCATCAGTTGATCGCTTCTTCTGGCGATATGTTGGTTTTTCTACCGGGTAAAAAAGAGATCGTGCAATGCGAACAAGCCTTAGCGAAAAATCCAGATATCCAAGTTGTTAAATTGCATGCGTCGGTCAGTGATAAAGAGCGAGATTCAGCGTTATCGGGTCGGAATATCCATACTGAAGGTAATGGTTTGAGAAAGGTCATCCTTGCGACCAACGTTGCAGAAACCTCATTAACCATTCCTGACATTGGCGTGGTGATAGATTCAGGATTAGAGAGACGCACCGTTCAGCGTAATGGCAGAGCCACACTGATGCTTAAATCCATATCACGAGCGAGTGCCAAACAGCGAGCTGGCCGCGCGGGTAGGGTAATGGATGGCGTTTGCGTGCGTCTATATGGTGAACATGCGGCGTTAGAGTTAGTCACACCGCCTGAATTGCAGCGTGAAGAGCTGACTGAACCTATGTTGGCCGCAGCATGTTGTGGATCTCCGCTTGAGAGCTTGTCCTTCCTTGACCCTATTCCAGAGAAATCACTCAACAGTGCAACTCAAACCTTGCTGACGATGGAAGCGATTAACGCCGACCATCAAGTTACCGAGCATGGTAAAAAGCTGTATCCGTTGCCGATTGATGCTTTGTATGCCGATATCGTTACTCGAATCAAAACCAAAGCATTAAAAGAGGCGATGGTTGATCTCACTGCGGCGCTGTCCGTTCCTGCTCGCTTGTATCAGTTACCAAACAATGCAGAACATCTTGAAGCGCTCGCGCAACAAGAGAAGGAAGGGTGTGATTTAAGCCTGTTGATTCAGATTGTGCGCGGTCGAGAATATCCGCATTTAGACATCGACCAACAGGCTCTGAATGAAGCTCAAGGATTGGCGAAGCAAATGCGGGAGGTATTTGAACTTCCTCAGCTAGAAGTCGCGTCACGTTTCCAACGCATTGAATTGCTCAAGACCATTGTGAATCTGCATCCTGAACTGGTGTTTGTGCGCCGACTGAAAAGGAAAGAAGCCTTTGCCAATGGTGTTTTAGAAGTGGTGCTCGGTCGTCAGAACCGTTTCCCTGATAATGCACAAGCGATGTTGGTGTTGGATACTCACAGCTTGCCGGGAAGAGGCGTTAAGCAAACACTGACCTTAGCGACGGTCACGACACCCATTCCTCTTGAGCTTCTCATTGATGCTGAACTAGGAGAGTGGGAGCAAGGCGAAACCGTTGTGAATGATGATGGTGTTTTTACCGAGATGGCATTGGTGTACGCAGGCCGCACGATTACAACCAAACTCGTCGCCGCTGAAGGGCAACTATCGTTAAAACCTATCGTCGACCTTGTGTTAAATGGAGAGCAGCTTCCCGGTTTTGCAAAGGCTCGCACTCAAGAAATCAAACACTGGCAGTTGTATGTGAAACTTGGTCTCGATGAACAAACTAAATACACACCAGAAATTGAGAACATTAACTTTGAGCTATGGTTTATAGAGCAGCTTGAAGTACTAGGTGTTACTGATGTCAGCGAATTGGAAATGTTCGATCATGCAGACATACCGTTCGATGGCATTCCAACTTGGCTCTACTCAGAATTTTCGGAAAAATACCCGTTTGCATTGAGCCTTGCCGACTTGCAACTCGATGTTGAATACTTGCCCGCAAGAAAGCTGATTTACGTCCATTATCAGTCGGGTAGCCGAAAGTTATCGCCAAAACGTTGGGAGCTACCGACATGGTCTGGTTGGCGTATTCAGTACAAAAAAGCGAGTCGAATAATTGATATCAAATAGATGGATAAGTTTTATCTCTAAAATATTAATCAAATAGATGCATATATGATTTTTCAGTGCTTATTTTGTTACAAGTTTGATTTTTATATGCCTTTTTAACCAATCAAAAGGTCATAAAAGACTATTCTTCTATATCCTATTGCTATAAAGAAAGAGTTGATAGATATTGAGTATATTGTGTTGCCAAAGTGTCGGGGGACATCATGGATAAACAGGAAGAGACGCGTGTAGAGTTCGATTACACAACATTTCTTGGCGCCTCATGCAGTAAAAAATGGACTTTTCTGGAAGCACTCACCACAATTGCGCCAGTGTTCAGTACCGTCTGGCGAGATAGCATTAAAGAGTTGGGCACCCCAGAGGATCGTTTATGGCAGATGGCATTGAAATCAATGTCGACGCGTAAAAGTGATGAGTCCAACATTGTTACCTTACTCAAGCTCGCTAAGCTGGAAGGGATCAATGAGCTCAAAGTGGTGATGCCATATTCACTTGAAGAAGAGCAGATCGAGTATATTGAATCGCGCAGTCATTTAGTGATTGCGGGTAATTCTGGAGAAGAGTTCACGATTAAGCTGTAACTTCAGCTCGCCTATAATCTCTCTCGAGGAATAGTAAAAACGTACACGTAAAAAGGGCCTCAAATATTGAGGCCCTTTTAGTATCTAAAACTTGAGTCTACGAGCTTATCAGCTTTCGAGCTTTTTATTTTGAGATTAAGCGACTAGTCGATTAGACCATAGTCAGCGCGCAGTACATCGATGATCTCTTGCTTCGGATTTTCGCTCAGTACGATCTCCGCACCTGTGATTTTCGCTGCGATATCAAGGTAAGTGCGAGACAGAGACATTAGTGAATCCAGTGGAAGTTCATTGTCACGAGCCAATGCTTCACGTTCTGGCATACGCTCTTTATTCAAAAGAATGTCGGCATCAGGGAAGTAGTTAAGCAAGAACTGACGGAAGCCTTCTTTTGAATTCTCAACGATGTTGCCGTTGTTATATTCCTGAGTATCCCAAATGCGAGATGAATCTGGAGTACCGACTTCGTCCATGTAGATAAGCTTTTCTTTGCCTTGAGCATCGTTGACGTAGCCAAACTCAAATTTGGTATCAACAAAGGTTTGGTCTACTTTTGCTAGCGCTTGGCTGATTACGTTGAAGCCTTCTTTAAGAAGTTTTTCGTAATGCGCGATGTCGCTTGCATGAGTAAAGTTGAATGCTGCGAAGTTATCTTCGATGTTGTTGCGTGTGATGTTCACATCGTCAGCTTCTGGAACGCCAGGAATACCTTTCAGAATCCCTTTTGTTGAAGGCGTGATCAGTAGCTCAGGCAACTTCTTGTCTTTCTCAAGGCCTTCAGGCATCTCGATACCACAGAATTCACGTTCGCCGTTTGCGTATGCACGCCACATTGAACCAGTGATGTATTGACGACAAATCGCTTCGATCATGACTGGGCGAGCTTTTTGTACAATCCATACGAACGGGTGAGGGATATCAAGAATATGACTGTCAGCAAGTCCGTTGTCTTTAAACAATTTGAACCAGTGGTTAGAGATAGCATTCAGAGCCGCTCCCTTACCTGGAACACCTTTAAGATTCCCTTCACCACGCCAGATACAATCAAATGCAGAGATACGGTCACTGATCACCATGATTGCTAAAGGCGCATCTGGTGCTACATCATAGCCTTTCTCTTTAATTAGTCGTTGGCTATCTTCTTCAGTTAACCAGTAGACCGAACGAACCTTGCCACTGTGGACAGGTTTATCAGTACGGATTGGTAGGTCATCATTTACGGCAAGAACTTGATCAGCAAGGCTCATTTAGACATTCCTATCTTTTATCAAACGTCATACAGAGAAGTGCGGTGTGCACATGATTAGACGGGCATTATACCCAATCTACTATTTGCTTCCAGAGAAAAAGCAAACGATTGCTAAATCTGTTGTTTAAATAAAAACCCCCGCCTAACAATCCGCCAAAAAATGGGCGAATTGTAGGGCAGGGGAAGGCAGTATGTTTGGACTGTGTTTTGGCGAATTGTTTCTTAAGTTAAATTAAGTTTGTTAGCTAAAAGATTAAGCTATGTTTGTGGACCATGTTTTTGAGCCAAAATGTTATTAAGCCAACATGTTATTAAGCAAGGTGGCTTAGTGAATACGCTCTGAATTTGCATCCATAAAGAAGACTTCACATTGAAAGCGTAACCCTAATGTTCTTAGGTACTGTTGGCTGAACTGATCAATCGATGCACTTGCAACAATCGCGCTCGCATTCTTAGAGCGGATTGCTTTCTCGACAGTCTCTACCTCAGTCATTTGATGAGAGGCTTTCATATGAATAACGCGGTCGCAGCAAACATTATGTTGCTTAAGCTGCTTAGCCGATGGTCTTGGTGTTTGAGCCGTAAACAGTAACCACTGATGTTGATTGGACAGCAACGCCATTCTTGCAAACAACGCTTCCTCGTTTGAATTTTTGCTTTTACGAGAAACTGATGTAAATGCGCAGTGAACTAGCGGGCTAGAGTGTTGTGCTTTAACGTGTGCTTGAATCATTTTGCTGTCCTTATATACATGCTGTATGTGTATACAGTAGTTTTAGTTGCTTATAAGATCAAGCGTTTTTTGCGGGATTATTGGACGATTTCGTCTGAGGTTATGGATGGTAAATGATTAAATCATTGAAAGTATTCGATAAATTAAATTTGAATGAATCTGCTGTTTTGTATCATAAGTTGAATAAATGTGAGCTTTATACAGGTGTATACACTGGTTTTTGCAGAAAAGTACTGTATATACCGGTATAGAAGAGAGAACAAAGAAGAAAGAAGAAAGAAGATCTAAAACCACAGGCACAAAAAAAGCGCCTTAGGCGCTTTCTTATATTTCACGGTGTTGTTTATCTCAATGTCGCTTGGGAGAGTTTTGCTCTCATTTCCATTTCACCAATATTGAACTGGCGAACATCAATGGTTGCAATATCATTGCACTCGTTACATGCATGATGACACTTACCATCTAGGTAGTCGTGCTTTTTAACTAGGCTTGGCTTTTTGCACCAATCACAAACGCCTTCTATTGTGAACATATTCTCTCCTCACCTGTTTAAGTCAGGTGTATTTTCGGCGCAAATTATGACACAAGTAAGACCCATTAGTTAATAGTTTGTTACCCGTTTTTGAGAGGGGGATCGATTGCAACACCAATAAAATCGATATCTTTGAGATCTAGGAAAATGAAGATGTGTGTTTGTTTACGGTTTTGTAACATTTTGTAAAATGGTTTTTAGCGCATTGTTCAAACGTTTCATTTCTTCGTCACATCCGTGACCATCTGGATGGTAGATCTTTGATAGCTGTTTGTATCGGATCTTGATGCTTTTCTGGTCGGGGATTGAGCTAGGTGTGTAGCCAAATAGCGCGCAGGCCACCTGCAAATTACTCAGACCTTTGCTGTTTTTCTGCTTCTTCAATTCGTGGAACATAGTGTGCAGCTGGCGTTTTTGCTGCTTAATCGTAAGGTCCTTCGAGCTAAGCTGCGCTTCAAGTGATTGTTGTTGCTGTCGCGAATCACCCGACTTTAGAGCTTGTCTTTTTCTTGAGATAACGAGCGTCGCAATAATGCTGATGATTGAAATCAACACGGCCAACGCAGCACCAATCATATAGTCAGAGCTAGTTAGGTTAGAACTGGAGAGGTTAGAGCGTGATGCTTGGTTAGATTGAACGTGCTTAGATACCCCCTGACTGGTGTCTATTTCAGAGTCGATGCTGTCATCGAGCTGTTCTATTGAAGAGATCTGTTTTGCACGTTGCTGGTTGAATTGTGCTTCCAAAATGCGGTTGTAGCCCTCTTCTGCTTGTGGATTATCTTTTAAGGCTGCTTCATACCATAGCTGCGCTTTATCTAATGGTTGAAGGAGGTCTTGTTCTAGCGAGGATTCGTAGAGTTTTGCTACCTCGATAGGTGCGCGCTGGTTACCTTGCAACGCCGCTTTAATAAACCATTCCAAAGCAAGCTTGTTACTTTGTTCAACACCTGTACCTGCCAAGTACCATTCACCCAGTCTAAATTGCGCGTTTGGGTTGCCGTTTTCTGCTGACTGCGTGTACCAATACAATGCATCACTGGTGCTAACAGGAACGTCGACACCCGATTCATAAGCTTGAGCCAATTGGTATTGAGAAACTGGATCTTGAGGTTGTGATTCTAGTGAAAATTCATCACTGCTTGCTGCGTGCACGAAATGTGTGGTGGACAACGGTATCGTGGAAAAGATGAGGGCTAGAAATAGAGCTCTAAGAAATGATAAGGGGGGAAAATTGGACACGATAAACAATGGGACCTCATAGTTAAGTCTAATACGATATGTGGTTGTCAATTAAGTCGTATCTTCTTCGGCGAGTGATACGACTAAAGTAATCACTATCAATACCCTAAGCCAATGTGCATCGGCTCTATGATTTAGTTATCTTTTTAGCTGCCTGGGTACCGCCAACTGGTCGATTAACAGACAATTTACGACCTTTCTTCAAACCAACTTCATAATCGGCGGTGAGGTTTTTCATCGCTTCTCTCAGTTGCTGCTTGAACGTTTCACGGTCGATATTTTTGAATTCTTTATCAATGTAGTTATTGATCTTGTTGTTTGATTCGTCGTCGGGAGTAATGGTTGGTAGCTTTTCAAGCGCACCTTCAACCCAGCCTGAAACAAACGAGTTCACGCGGCGTGTCACTTCTAAGGACCCTGTGCCAGAGCCAGCAAAGCTATTTCTGAATTGGCCGGTGTGTTCATTCAGTTCACGATAAATGATATCGAAAGCGAACGCTGCGAAGATCGCGCGGTCGGCTTCACCAATGAACTCAACACGCTTGAGGCCTTTATGATTCAGCAATACGGCTTCTACGCCAAATTTGGTGTTGATACCGCGAATAACACGCAGCAGTGTAGAACTGATATTTGCAGGTAACAGGTGACTGGACTGAGTTTTCCCCATCTTGATAAATTCAATATCGTCTTTTTCGAGACCATATTTCAGCATCAAGTTATGCGCCATTTTTATCGCATTGGCAGCTTCATTGACGTTCGCAGAATTTCCAAGCTCAAGACACTTGGCAATTTTCTTTAGGGCTTTTTTCTTATCCATCGACAATTTAATCAGTACCGCAAATTTTTAAAAGTCCAACATTTTACATGTTTTCGCGGGTAACAGAAAGGCAAAACTGGTTTGATGAACAAGGAAGGCGGTGAACATTGAACTGCATGAGCCCAGTTGGCGGTAAAAACAAAAACGCCATCAAGCGTATTGATGGCGTTAGTGACACGTTTTTTCAATATGTCTAGAGCATTCGTAAACTAGATACCCAGTTCATCGAGTAGATCTGCCGCAGAATCATTGCCAGAGCTTTGAGCTGGCTTGTTCGCTTCTTGCATTTTTTTCTGAGTCGCCTCAAGAATGCTATCTGGACATTCGTCTTCTGCGATTTCAAATTCTTCTAATTGAATGAACTCAGTCTTATCCATCGCAAGCTCAAGGTAGAAGATGTTGTTATTAGCGGTAGAGAAGGTCACACGACGAGCTTGTGGACGGTCGAGATTGGTATCAACAGAAAGGTTAACTTGCTTGTTCAGAGCCAGCATTTTCGGTTGGTTTTGTGTGATGTTGGTTTGCAGCTCTTTGCGGATTTTATTGGTGAAATCGCCAACTAATTGGTTCATCAACTCACCCAATACATCACCCACTTCGTCTGAAGTATGAAGCACAGCAAGCTCGTTTTCAGGCATGCCCATATTGCGCATGTAATTGGTGTAGATCTCTAGCGCTGCTTTGGACGTAAAATTAATAACAACGAGACCAGAAAAGCCGCCGTCAAACAGAACGAAGCAACCAAAATCTGGCTTTAGGCTTGTCTTGTTGATCTTTTGAACCATGGCTGAATAGGACACCTGAGAAGCCGTCGCTGAAGTCAGTACGCTTGAGACTGATTGGCATAGTTTAAGAAGGATATCTTCAGTTGTGACTGTTTTGTTTTTTTTCATTGTGATGTGCTCGTGGAGATGTCTTAAACAAAATGTTATTCAGTATATTGTTACTGAATTAAGACGAAAGTGACTATTTCTCCATTCTTGCACTGAGATTCTGATTTGATCACCTTTTTATATGATCTTAATAGTAGTAAAGTGACGAAATTCAAAGAAAATTATTATAAATCTCAGATAACCCAATGCTGATAGGATCAGCGAAGTAGGGGCAGGAAGCAAATGTTACCAAGACTTCAACTCAATGCTGATGTCGATCCAGTTGTCGTACGCTTTTTAGATGAACTAAAAACAGCGGGCTTTACTGGCGACATTGAATCTCAATATTCTAGCCGTTTGGCTGTGGCGACTGATAATAGTGTCTATCAGCAATTGCCGCAGGCGGTCATCCTTCCTAAAACAACGCAAGACGTTGTGCTTATCGGTAAAGTGGTTTCTAAATCCGCTTACGAACGCGTGACTTTTTCCCCTCGTGGCGGCGGTACCGGAACCAACGGACAATCTTTAACAAAAGGTGTCGTGGTTGACCTGTCGCGATACATGAATAAGGTTCTTGAGATTAACGAGAAAGAGGGCTGGGTAAGAGTTCAGTCTGGTGTCGTTAAAGATCAATTGAACGACGCTGTTCGCCCTTATGGTTACTTTTTCTCTCCAGACCTTTCTACCAGTAACCGAGCAACCTTGGGTGGCATGATCAATACCGATGCTTCGGGCCAAGGGTCATTGAAGTACGGCAAAACGTCTGACCATGTATTGTCGCTGCAAGCGGTGTTCGCAGATGGTTCATGTCTAGAGTCTGATTTATCACACGGCTTACCTGTAGAGGGTGAATTCGCTCACCATGCACTTGCGGTGACAGAGGCGGTTTGTCGAGACAAACGCGCTCAAATCTTAGATAAATTTCCTCCGCTGAATCGCTTCTTAACAGGCTATGACCTAAAGAATGCAATCAACGAACAAGATGACAGCTTTGACCTAACTCGCGTTCTATGTGGCGCTGAAGGTTCTTTAGCATTCATCACGGAAGCAAAGTTAAACCTAACCAAGATTCCAAAAGCGCGCACACTGGTTAACGTGAAATACAACACGTTTGATTCTGCGCTGCGTAATGCGCCGTTCATGGTGGAAGCGAAAGCACTGTCTGTTGAAACGGTAGATTCAAGAGTATTGAACCTAGCGAAGCAAGACATCGTTTGGCACACCGTGAGCGATTTGCTGACTGATGTTCCGAACAAAGAGATGCTTGGCATCAACATGGTTGAGTTTGCAGGCCAAGATGAAGCGGAAGTTGAACAGCAAGTTCAAGCGCTGACTGCACGCCTTGAAACCATGGTTGAAAGCGAAGAAGCCGGCGTGATTGGTTTTCAAGTTTGTAGCGATTTGGCGAGCATTGGCCGAATCTACAACATGCGTAAGAAAGCAGTGGGTCTGTTAGGTGCGGCGAAAGGCCGAGCTAAGCCAGTCGCTTTTGCTGAAGATACTTGTGTACCACCAGAAAACCTCGCGGATTTCATCTCTGAATTTAGAGTGTTACTCGATTCAAAAGAGTTGAATTACGGCATGTTTGGTCACGTTGACGCGGGCGTATTACACGTTCGTCCAGCATTGGATCTGTGTGACCCGATGCAAGAAGCATTGATGCATGAAGTCTCTGATGAAGTGGTTAAGCTGGTGGCGAAATACGGCGGTTTAATGTGGGGCGAGCACGGTAAAGGTTTCCGTTCTGAGTATGGCCCAGACTTCTTTGGTGAAGAGCTGTTTACCGAATTAAGACGTATTAAAGCAGCATTCGACCCGCACAACAAGATGAACCCAGGCAAGATCTGTACGCCTTTAGAAAGTGACGCTGAATTGGTGAAAGTCACCGATACCAAGCGTGGTTTCTACGACCGTCAGATCGACGTACAAGTTCGTGACAGCTTCAAGCAAGCAATGGAATGTAACGGTAACGGCTTGTGTTTCAACTACGATACTAGCTCGCCAATGTGTCCTTCAATGAAAGTTACGGCTGACCGACGTCACTCACCCAAAGGCCGCGCAGGCTTGGTAAGAGAGTGGTTGCGTCAACTGACTGAACAAGGCGTTGATATTCTCGACCTTGAGCAAGAAGCGTTGAAAGACAACACACCCGTTAAGACTATGATTGAGCGTGTTCGCAATACGATGAACAAACGCCATGAGTACGATTTCTCGCATGAAGTTCATGAGGCGATGAACGGTTGTTTGGCGTGTAAAGCGTGTGCGAGTCAATGTCCGATCAAAGTCGATGTACCAAGTTTCCGTTCTCGATTCTTGAACATCTACTACTCGCGTTACCAGCGCCCTGCAAAAGATTATCTAGTTGCCAACATTGAAACCATGCTGCCGCTGATGGCGAAAGCGCCAAAAGTAGTCAACGCTGCATTGGGTCAAAAGTGGATCCAAACGGCAACAGCTAAAACGGTCGGTTATGTTGATGCACCATTGATGTCGGTGCCTACGCTCAAAAATCGTCTAGCGAGTAAAGAGCTGCAACTCTTCGATTTACAGTATTTAGAAGGCTTGTCTTCTGAACAGAAGAAACAGCATGTGCTGATCGTTCAAGACCCGTTTACCAGCTTCTATGATGCCGAGGTGATTGAAGACTTCGTCACTCTGGCTCAAAAACTTGGCAAAACTCCGGTACTGCTGCCGTTCAAACCGAATGGTAAAGCGTTGCACATCAAGGGCTTCTTAAATCGTTTTGCACGTGAGGCGAAATCGACTTCGGATTTCTTGTCGATGGTGGCGGATATCGGAATTCCTTTGGTCGGTGTTGATCCTGCTCTTGTGCTTTGTTACCGCGATGAATACGTCGAGATCTTAGGTGACAAGCGCGGCGACTTTGATGTACTTACTGTGCATGAATGGTTAATGCCATCGCTAGGTGAGTTCGAAGCACGCTCAGCAAGTGAAGATATGTGGTACTTGTTTGCTCACTGTGCTGAGAAAACCAAAATGCCGAACGCTGAAAAAGAGTGGGGTACTATCTTCAAACACTTTGGGGCGGCGTTAACCAGCGTTCCTGTCGGCTGTTGTGGTATGGCGGGAACTTTCGGCCACGAAGTCGATAAGCTACAAATGTCGAAAGACATATATGGTTTAAGCTGGAAGCCTCAAATGCAGGACTTACCAAAAGATCGTTGCTTGGTGACGGGCTATTCTTGCCGCAGCCAAGTGAAGCGTTTTGAAGGTGAGAAGCTTGCTCACCCATTACAGGCGCTAGCAAAAATTCTCTAATACATTTAGCCCAGCAATTGCTGGGCTTTTTTCTAAACTAACAAAGGAATGTTAATAAGGAAAAGTATGAAATTTCTAGAATTAAAAGTACCACCAGTTGCACTGTTCATTATTGTATTCGTAGCATCATACTTCTGCGCTCAACAGTTGAGCCAAGGGACACTGGCATTGCCTTATGGAATGATTGTGTTAGGAATCGGAGTCACATTGAGTGGTGTGATCGGAATATCCGGCATATTGGAATTTCGAAAACAGAAAACCACCGTTAACCCGATCAAAGTAGAAACCGCTTCAGCCGTCGTGGACAGTGGAATTTTTGGCTACACGCGAAACCCAATGTACTTAGGGTTGTTCATCCTGCTATTTTGCTTTGGCTACTTCTTCCAGAATATCTTCAGTGTACTACTTAGCTTTGGCTTCGTAATCTACATGAATTACTTCCAAATCAAACCCGAAGAGCGAGCACTAGAACAATTATTCGGCGCAGAATATGTTGATTACAAACAAAAGGTTAGACGCTGGATTTAGTGATGATTTGAGTGCTGGCTTAGTAATCGAAATAAAAAAGCCCAGCTTGAGATTATCAAGCTGGGCTTTATTGATCTTGTTCTAGAGCTGATTAAGCAGCTGCTGTGAACTGAGCTAGAAACATCTCTTTGCGTTCGTTGAAGCGGTTTACTAGGTCGTCTACAGAAGCTTGGTCGTATGGCTTAAGGCCACTTGCTACCATACGCTTCACGCCTTTACCTACTACTTCGCCGTCTTCTTTGAAATCGAAGTTCAGGGTCACGATGCCACGTTTTCCTTCAACATCAAAAGTCGCGCCAGAGAATTCAACTTCTGGGTGAGACAGGTCTAGGCGAGTAAATTCAACTTCCATGCTCTCGTAAATCACTAGAGGACGTTGGCAGTTGATCATCATTTGTTGTTCTTCCATAAGAGGAACCATGATGTGTGGGAAGTTCATGCCAGAGAACTTAACGTAGTTTGTTACTACGTGCTCGATGAATGCTTGATCATGGCTCTTCTCACCTTCACAAGACATGTGTAGGTACTCTTTACCATTTGCATCGATAAGTGAGCTCTCTTTTTCACACTTGTTGTCAACGCTTAACGCAATACCGTTACCAACCATACCTGAAAAATCAAAACGCATTTTTTGGCTGATGCCTTCTTTCTGCAGAAGAACTGCAAACAAAAGATCGCCAGGCACGCAGAAGCGCTTGTTGTCTTCATCGTGAATTGGGTTGAAGTCAGCAGCTACTTTTTTAGCAAAGTGGCTAGCTTGTTCACGAGTGAATTGAAATTGATTGTCTTTAGTAGAAAAGTAAGGTGTCAGAAACATAGTATCGCTATTAGTCATCAAATCTGGGGTGGATTATAGCTAACTAACTTCGATCTAATGGTCTATCCAGTTAACTTTGCTTATATATCAGTCAATTAGATAAATACGTTGGATGGTATGTGACGATTTTGAGGGGAATAGGGGCTTGGATTCAATGCAACAAGGGCTAATCAATAGCCCCTGTTTATATGACGTGCTATTTCGCCAAACCTTAGAAGCTACACAGTAGGCCTTCTGGCATTAGATGGTTATGCACTGATAATTTGAGCAGTAGATTTGCTTGCTCGATATCAGGTGAGAAGTAACGGTCTTTGTCGTAGAAGCTGACTTTCTCGCGCAGTATCTGTTTTGCTTCTTCTACTCGAGGAGAAGAGAGATTTGGTGCTCTAAAATCCAAGCCTTGTGCTGCTGCTAAGTATTCAACAGCCAAGATGCCACGGGTGTTTTCTGCCATGTCACGCAGTCGACGACCCGCAAAGGTTGCCATAGATACATGATCTTCTTGGTTTGCCGATGTTGGAAGGCTGTCTACTGAAGCTGGGTGTGCCAGTGTTTTATTCTCGCTTGCCAGAGCAGCAGACGTTACTTGAGCAATCATAAAGCCTGAGTTAACGCCGCCGTTATCGACTAAGAAAGGTGGAAGTTTGCTTAGTGCGCTATCAATCAGCAGTGCCATTCTTCGTTCAGAAAGGCTACCAATTTCTGCAATCGCAAGTGCTAGGTTATCCGCTGCCATTGCCACAGGTTCTGCGTGGAAGTTACCACCTGAAATAATGTCGCCGTCTTCAGCAAATACCAGTGGGTTATCCGATACCGAGTTCGCTTCAACGTTTAACGTTTCTGCTGAATTACGAATTTGCTGTAAACAGGCACCCATCACTTGAGGCTGACAGCGCAACGAGTAAGGGTCTTGAACCTTTTCACAGCAAGTGTGTGATTCACCAATCTCACTCTTTTGATCAAGCATATGGCGATAAGCAAGCGCGGCATCCATTTGACCACGATGACCACGAACGCGATGAATTCGAGGGTCAAACGGACGACGACTACCCAGCGCGGCTTCAACAGACATCGCGCCACACACGGTTGCAGACGCAAACAAGTCTTCAGCTGCGAACAGACCTTCTAATGCAAAGGCTGTCGATGCTTGTGTGCCGTTCAACAGAGCTAAGCCTTCTTTCGGAGCAAGTGTGATTGGCTCCAAGCCTGCGATCTGCATTGCTTCTAAGCCCGTGATGATTTTGCCGTTGTGACGTGCTTGGCCTTCACCAAGCAGTACCGTACTCATGTGGGCGAGGGGAGCGAGGTCTCCAGAAGCACCCACCGATCCTTTTTGTGGTACACACGGGTAAACTTGTGCGTTCACTAGATCGATAAGAGCATTGATGACCTTGAGTCGGATACCCGAGTAACCACGAGACAAGCTGTTAATCTTAAGTACCATCATCAAACGTACAGTCTCATCAGACATGAATTTACCGATGCCTGCTGCGTGAGAAAGCACGATACTTTTCTGTAGTACTTCTAAATCTTCAGGGGCTATTTTGGTATTCGCTAATAAGCCAAAACCTGTATTGATGCCATACACGGTGCGATCTTCAGCAATCACTTGCTCGACAACGTGCATGCTCGCTTCAATATCAGGAATCGCTGCAGGGTCAAGTGATAAGTTTACAGGGCTACGGCTAATCTTACGCAGTTCAGGTAGGCCAAGAAGTCCTGGTTTAAGTAATAAATTCAACATGTTTTCTCCAGACATTAAAGGCGACGAAGTTCTTCGTTTAGCATAGGCAAATCAAGCTTCTGCTCTTTAGCACACTGCTTGGCAATATCGTAACCCGCATCAGCATGACGCATAACGCCTGTTGCTGGGTCGTTGTGAAGTACACGAGCAATACGCTGTGATGCATCTTCACTGCCGTCACAACAAATCACCATTCCTGAGTGTTGCGAGAAGCCCATACCAACGCCACCACCGTGGTGCAAAGAAACCCAAGTTGCGCCGCCCGCTGTGTTCAGAAGGGCATTCAATAGAGGCCAATCTGATACGGCATCTGATCCATCCATCATGCCTTCTGTTTCGCGGTTCGGGCTTGCTACTGAACCTGAATCTAGGTGGTCACGACCGATAACAACTGGTGCTTTCAGTTCGCCATTTTTCACCATTTCATTGAATGCTTGGCCTAAGCGTTCACGATCTTTCAAGCCAACCCAACAAATACGCGCTGGCAGGCCTTGGAACTGAATGCGTTCACGCGCCATATCTAGCCAGTTATGTAGATGTGGGTTGTCTGGAATCAGTTCTTTTACTTTTTGGTCTGTTTTGTAGATGTCTTCTGGGTCACCAGATAGTGCCGCCCAACGGAAAGGACCAATACCTTCGCAGAATAAAGGTCGAATATAAGCCGGAACGAAACCTGGGAAATCAAACGCGTTTTCTACGCTTTCTTCCAGTGCCATTTGGCGAATGTTATTACCGTAATCCACGGTCGCTGCGCCGCGGTATTGCAGGTCTAACATCGCTTGTACTTGAATCGCCATAGATTGCTTAGCGGCTTTCACCACTTTTGCTTCATCAATGGAGCGCTCTTGTGCGGCTTTCTCCATCGTCCAACCTTGCGGCAAGTAGCCGTTAAGAGGATCGTGGGCAGAGGTTTGGTCAGTCACCACATCAGGTGTGATATTGCGTTCAACTAACTCTGGGAAGACGTCTGCGGCGTTACCTAATAAGCCAACAGAGATTGGCGTGTCTGACTCTTTAATCATTGCCATCGCTTCATCTAAGCTGGTGGCTTTTTTGTCTACATAGCCAGTACGCAAGCGGTAGTCGATTCGTGATTCATCACACTCCACTGCGATCATTGAGAAGCCAGCCATCGTTGCAGCAAGAGGTTGAGCGCCGCCCATTCCACCAAGACCGCCCGTTAGAACCCACTTGCCGTTTACTTCACCTTGGAAGTGCTTCTTCGCGATAGCGACAAAGGTTTCGTAAGTACCTTGAACGATGCCTTGTGAACCAATGTAGATCCAGCTGCCCGCGGTCATTTGGCCGTACATCATCAAGCCTTCTTTATCGAGCTCGTTGAAGTGTTCCCAGTTCGCCCAGTGTGGAACAAGGTTCGAGTTAGCGATCAGTACGCGAGGTGCGTTTTTATGAGTCGGGAACACGCCCACAGGTTTACCGGATTGAACAAGTAACGTTTGGTCGTCCTCTAAACGCTCTAATACTTCAACAATCTTGTCGTAACATTTCCAATCACGTGCTGCACGACCAATACCGCCATACACAACCAGTGCATGTGGGTGTTCTGCCACATCAGGGTCTAGGTTGTTCATCAGCATACGCAGTGGTGCTTCTGTTAACCAAGATTTAGCGCGCAAAGTGGTGCCATGAGGTGCGCGAATTTCGCGAGTCGTGTCGAGACGAGGGTCACTGTTGTGGTGTTCCGTCATTTTGGAATTCCTTCTGTTTCACGTTATATCGTTGTAGTTGTAGTTGTAGTTGTAGTTATCGGTATAGCTGGATTAGTCGCTGGCCATTGCACTGGCTATATCCCAACACAAACGTGCCGCCAATCGAGCAGTTTGGCTATCGATGTCGTAGTCTGGGTTGTATTCCGCAATGTCCGCGATAATGAGTTTTTCACTGTGTTTGAAAATCTGTTCTAGAAAAGGAGCGAGTGCTTCATAGCTCACGCCTCTTGCCGCTGGTGCACTGACGCCCGGCGCTGTCGCTGCTGGAAATACGTCAAGGTCGATAGTGAGATAGAGGTAATCACACTCAGCGATGAATTTTTGTAACTTAACCAGTTGAGCGACTTGGTTCACTTGGGTCATGTTGCGGTCGTGTTCATACCACACACCAAGTCGGTCGGCTTTGTTGAAAAGTGCTTTGGTATTGCTGGCGGCACTTACACCGAGACACGCGTAATGAAATGGCCACTGATGTGTGTGGCAGTATTCGCTAATCTGATTAAAGGGTGTGCCTGAGCTTGGTTTGACGTCAGCGATGTCGCTTTCAAATTCACGAAGATCAAAGTGAGCATCAAAGTTAACGATACCTATCTTAGGTTTGTGATCTGATTGAGTTCTGTGAAGATGCTCAGCTAGGCCTTGGAAAGAAGCCCAAGCGACTTCGTGACCGCCGCCAAGGGTAATCACTTTGTTGGTTGATAGCGCATTGGCAATCACAGTAGCGCACTGCTTCTGGCTCACTTCTAATTGATCATCGTTACATTCGATATCGCCAAGATCAGCAAAGCGTGTATCACAGTGCCAAGCCATATTAGCTAACGCTTGGCGAATCAAATTAGGTGCTTGTTTTGCGCCAACACGTCCTTTATTTCTTGCAACACCGGCATCGCTGGCAAAGCCAACCAAGGCAACAGCGTTGTCAGTAAGCCCTTCATTTAAAACATTACTTTGTACTTGCGTGGTAATGTGATGAACACGAGTACCGAGCTCGCCATCTTCAAGGTCATTACGCCCCGTCCACACAAAGTTGTGAGTGGTGGATACTGTATTAGTGCAGCTGGATTTAGATTGAGTCATGACAGACCTCGCCATTAACAATGCGCTTATGCAGGTGAGGAACACCAACTTGATAGCTTAAGTCGGCAGGGTGCTCGATATTCCAGATAGCCAAATCAGCAGAGTAACCTACTTCAATTTTGCCTCTGTTTTGCGACTCGCCAATGGCAGCGGCTGCATGGCAAGTTACCCCACGTAATGCTTCTTCTGGGGTTGTGCCAAATAGGGTGCAGCTCATGTTCATCATCAGTGTTAAATCAGCAAAAGGAGAAGTGCCGGGGTTTAAGTCGGTCGCGATTGCCATTGGGATGTTGTGCTCACGAAGTAGGGCAATGGGCGGCTGCTGTGTCTCTTTCAAAAAGTAGAAAGCACCTGGTAATAATGTGGCGACTGTTCCTGATTTAGCCAGTGCTTTTACTCCTGTTTCATCAAGGTATTCAACATGGTCGACAGAGAGTGCACCGTATTTAGCTGCGAGCGCACTGCCGCCCATGTTAGAAAGCTGCTCTGTGTGGCCTTTGATCGCTAGCCCATGTTCTTTAGCAGCCGCAAATACACGATCGGTTTGTTCTAGGTTGAAGCCGATCGATTCGCAGAATACGTCGACCGTGTCAGCTAGTCCTTGCTCTGCGGCTTTAGGGATGATCTCTTGGCATACCAGATCAACGTAACGATCTGGCTGTTCTTTATATTCTGGTGGTACAGCATGTGCTGCAAGGAGTGTGGTGGTGATTTTAATACGACGGTGGTTTTCTAAGGCTTTAGCAGCACGTAACATCTTAAGCTCGTCATCAAGTGTTAAACCATAGCCAGACTTTACTTCAACGCTGGTGACACCACTTCTTAGCAGGCCGTCTAATCTAGGCAGCGCCATCTCAACCAGTTCGGCTTCTTGTGCGGCTCGTGTCGCCGTTACCGTCGCTAAAATACCACCGCCTTGTTTTGCGATGTCGGTGTAGGAGACACCATTTAACCGTTGTTCAAATTCATTGGCACGATTACCTGCAAACACCAGATGAGTGTGGCAATCAATCAGTCCTGGTGTGACGAGCTTGTTTTTGCAGTCGTAGATGATGTGATCAACAGAGCGGCTAGCACTCGCCGTTTCACAATGAAGTGACTCATCGCTTGAGTGTGACAGGAATACGATCTTACCGTTCTCGATAACGATATCTTGCGGGGAAGAAGGTTGATAACCGTCAGCTCCCGAGCTCATCGAGACCACTCGTGCGTTTTTGAGGATCAAATTCATAATCACCTAGATCTTTGCTAAACATTAAATGTATATACAAATAAATAGGCTAAACGCTGACCCGAATCAAGTTGATGTTGCAAAAATGTGATCGGCGATCAGGATGATGTTCTTTAATCTAGAAGTATCTTGGAGCTTAATTTGTACTTAGAGCCAGGATGGTAGAGCAATGCAAAGCTGATGAGGCGTTCTTTGCTCCATGTTCTTCTATTCAAAAGAAGGCAAGGCTCTGATTCAGATAGCTTTAGTGACGTTCTGATTTGAGAGTCTGGAATAATGGCTTCAACTGTGTGCTCGATAGCACTTAACGGGCAGCTTTTTGAAAGGTATTCATTAGGTGTGGAAGTTGAAAAGTCTTGCTCTAGGTATTTTGGAGCGGCTTGAGAATTCACCCAGCGCGCTTCCAATTGTATCGGCGTGTTGTCAGCAAAGTGTATGATTTCACTATAGAACACCTCTGCGTTAATCATCACACCTAACCGTGTAGCCGTGCTTTCATCAGCCTTGATGCTATCGTGCTTGATAACTTGACTAGTATACGTTTGGCCGCGGTCTTTGATCTCTTGCGCGATGTTGTTGATATCAAGCAGCGGAGATTGCGCTTTTTCGTCGGGTTCACAAACAAAAGTCCCCAGTCTTGGTTTCCTGATGAGCTTGCCTTCAGACACAAGATCTCGAATGGCTTTATTGACCGTCATTCGACTCACATTGAACTGCTCGGTAAGTTCGAGTTCTGTGGTGATTTGGTAACCCACCGGCCAATGACCACTGCTGATCTTGTCATCTATGAACTGTTTTATCTGAAGGTAGAGCGGTGCTTTCGACATAATGAAACCTTATTTGACTATACAAATAGAGTAACGGAATTTTTCACGATTTCAACATTTCCTCGGGCAATGTGACCTTATTCAACATAGATGGGGCAAATTGCTTGATTCTGTGAGGCAAGTGTCGCAAATTGTCACGCAATAACTATTCGTAAATCAGATAATTAGAAAGGGAAATAATATGTTTAAGAAATTAAAGGCCTCGTTGGGCATCGGTGCAGCAAAGGTTGATACTGTCTTAGATAATATTGAAGTTTTCCAAGGTGGAGAGTTGTCTGGCAATGTTCACATTGTTGGTGGTGACGTTGAGCAACAAATCGACCTGATCAACTTGGTTCTCAACACAGAAGTAAAAGTAGAAACGGAAGATAGCACCAGCTACGAAACCTTTTCACTGGGTCGTATTCAAGCCGTAGAGCCTTTCGTTATCCAACCGGACGAAACCAAACTGGTTCCATTCCGTCTTAAGTTAAATGATGAAACGCCAGTCACCGCGTTGAACGCACAAATGAACCAATGCCATGTGTGGGTTGAAACCAACCTAGATATAGGCTTCGCGATTGACCCTAAAGACCGTGACTTTATCTCCGTACACCCATTGCCAACAGTGGCTAAAATCATCCGAGGCGTGGAAGCATCAGGTATGGCAATGGTGAAAGCAGACGTAGAGAAGGGCTTCTTAAAAGGCAACAGCTTTGCTTCTCGTTCGGGCTGTTACCAAGAGATTGAGTTTCGCAGCGGCGGCTTCATGAATAATAAAGAGATCGAGCTGTCATTCATCGTTGAAGGTTCAATGGTTCACTGCCTAGCAGAAATCGACCGCTCAATGAGCTTCCGCGGCGACCAATACATCTCATTCAGCTTACCTGCTAATGCGGCCGACTCAGACATTCGCAACGCTGTATCAAGAATCATGAGTGCGTAGTTCCCTCTCTGTTAGCAGTCGCTCTGTCTATTAATTAATAGAGACAATACAACTTTTCAAGCCGAACTTAACCATTCGGCTTTTTTGATTCTACTATCTGCCCCGTCCTGAAATGGGTTTACCACTGGTGCCGATAGGCCAATTGAAAAGCAACATCGGTGGAGTTGTCCATATTGAAAATGTTCTCGATTATGGATATCTCAATTGCCGAGCGTTGCATGAGATAGCGATAGCCAAACATCATTTCATTCGCGGCTTCTGAAAACTCAGTTTCACCGTCTTCTGCGCCTTCATACCAACGATACTCTAGGTGTAACTCATGATTTTCAAATAGCGTGAGTTGATATCCTCCCATCCATGACCATGTCGTTTTTTTATGTGAAAAGCTATTCTCCACTTCTCTACTGGACTGATTCGCTAATCCTAAGCTTGTATAGAAGGTATTGATGTCGAGTTGGTATGCATAATTGAGTTGAGCGCTTTGTTCGGTGCTGTTTCCCTTAAATGCACCGTGGCTGACTTTGTTATGATAAAGGGAGACGCCAAAAGATAAGCCATGGTTTTCTATATCTATGATCTGATATTGGGTGTAGAGCGTGAAAGCGCTAGTCAATGTGTCGCCGGAGAAGTCTCGATTATTGACGCCATGGTCTGGTGCATAGATGTCGAATTGGTGTCTCTCTTTCTAATCTCGACCTGCTTGGTCGATGCTAAATAGGTCGTGAAAGTTAATGGTGATTTTGTCGAGATGATTATTGGCGGCGTATAACCAGCGGTAATTGAGCTCTACTTGCCACGCTGTAGTCAATTGCCATCGCAGGCCTGTTTGAAGTTGGTTTTGATAATAGTCTAAGTGATAGTCGTGGGAGTTAGCCCAGATACTCGCAGCAGTTAAGGCTGTAAATACTTCAACCTTATTCTCTTCAAGAGGGAAGCCTGAACGGAGCGACGGGGTGAGGCGAACCGACTGCAGTGGTGCTTGGGTATAACTGATTAAGGGGCCGTAATCTTTGTTGGCCCATGCGTTTGGCGCAGAAAACATGGCGGCTATTACTAGCGGTAAAGGTCGTATGAGCGATATACAAGTAGCCCGTTTCTCCATATGTACCTCATCTGCATTCCGTTGCTTCTATATAGCTTAGTTCGAAAGGTGAGTTTTAAAAGTAGAGAGATGAAGACCACGGTGCTCAAAGGCACTGTAGATTAATGAAGAGTCATTGAAGTAATACTACCTGTTACTTTGTTATTTTAACTTGTGCTCGTTTGTGAACTCGGTATTTAGGCCTATTGGGATACATCTATTCGTGTCACGTTACTCTACCGCCTCATCGGTAATCTGGGATTGAAATGTCATTAGGCTTTCTAGTTTTTTTGCTGCAAGCTTCAACCTACCGGCTTTAGTGAGTAAGTCACTAACACTCAACCTCAATGTAGGTGCGTGTATTGCCATGCCTGCAATCATATTTCCGTCTTGATCACAAACTGGGACTGCAATGGCAACCATACCTTCAATGAGCTCTTCATTGTCGATGCTAATACCACGAATCCCAATCTCGTCGAGCTCTCTGTTTAGGTCGTCGACGTTGGTAATCGAATGTTTTGTTTGTGGTTCTAGTGTTAGGGTCGAAAGTATCTGCTTTCGTTTATTTCTTGGCATTAAGGCCAAAAATAGCTTGCCACTAGCAGTACAGTGCAGAGGTAACCTCGAGCCTAATTTTAAGTTGACCATCATAGGCCAATTAGCCTCAACACGCTCAAAATACAACAATTCATATCCATCTAATACGGATAAGTTACAGGTTTCCTGTATTTCGTCTGTTAATTCTTTTAAAACCATCTGGCGAGGTGCGCGCCCATCAAAATGTGACAGGACGTCTAGAGACATTTTTTTAAATCGAGAACCGATAGACAAGAAGCGACCTTGGAGATCTCTCGCAATAATATCCTCCTCTTCAAGTTGACTGAGTATCCGGTGTACGCTGGCCTTAGGAAGGTTTAGGAACAAAGCAATATCAACCGCTGTAACGGGGCGTGTCTCACTAGCGATGAACTCAGTAATCTTAAATGCACGTGACAGTGCTGAATTACTTGACGATTCGTTATTGCTCATGCTGCTTCTCCTTTGTTTTTTCTGATAAATTTGCAAGCAATGGGTCATTGCTTGCAAATTCGGTTAATCTACTTTAGCCGCCAAATTGAACCAAGAATAATGAAATGCTCGGTAATAAAGCAATCAAAACCCACGAGATAAATAGCGCTGTGAAGTAAGGAATGACAAACCGAACTAACTTACCATAAGGGATCCCGGTTACGCTACTTGCGACATATAAATTTAAGCCGAACGGTGGTGTGACAAAACCAATTGCAGCTCCGACTAAGAAGATAACTGAAAAATGAATCGGATCGACGCCAATGCCTGTGGCAATAGGTGCGAGAATTGGAGCTAAAATAATGGTAACCGGTAAGCTTTCTAAGAGCATCCCGGCTAAAAGTATAATCCCCATACACATAAATAAGACTGCGTAATAGCTTCCGAATCCATTAAGTGCGTTACCAATTATTTCACCGACTCCCATCATGGAAAGTAATTGTTGCATGACGACAGAAATCGCGATTAATGGTGCTAGCATTCCTGTAATCTGCCCTGATTTGAGCATCACAGAAGGAATGTTTTTGAAATGTAACTCTTTGGTCAGAATACAGCCTGCGATAATTGTGAACCCAACGGTGAATGCAGCGGCCTCTGTTGGTGAGAATGCTCCAGAGTAAATGCCGTAGACGACTACACCAATAGTAATGAAGCCGAGGTAAGCGCGTCTTGCATATTTGAAACTGGTCTTTGCGACAAAAGGAATAACTGTTCCCCATCCTTGTTTTCGAGCAACTAGATGGCATGCGAACATCATCGCTAATACCATGAGGCTACCTGGCAGCATTCCTGCAATAAACAGATCCGTTATGGAAAGGTTCATCATGAAGCCATACACAATGAATATCACGCTCGGCGGAATAATAATTCCAACAGTTCCTCCTGATGCTGCTGTGGCTGCAGAAAATCTTTCGTCGTAACCATTCTTTTTCATTTCTGGAGCCATTATTGAGCCAATTGTGGCTGTTGTCCCAGCATTAGACCCGGAAATGGCTGCGAACATCCCACAAGCTCCAATCGCAGCCATACCCATACCACCACGAATGGAACCCAAAATAGAGTACGCAAAATCAGAGAGTCGTTTTGCAATGCCTGCAGCATTAATTAGATCGCCGGTTAGAATGAAAAGAGGTAATGCTAGTAAGCCGAAAAAGTTTAACCCCTCAAATAGCGTTACACCGATGTTAGCGAGGGTAAAGTCAATGACGATACTAACCCCAACAACCCATAGCCCAATGATTAAAAATATAGGGATGCCTGCTAGAAATAGAACCAAAACGATGACACTAATAATGCTAATCAAATCACCTTCACTCATGCTTCTTTCTCCGCTAATGATGTCTGGATTATCAATGGCTCATTATTTATGTACCGTTTACAATCTTGGAAGAAGTTCTGTATCACTCGATAGATTATTAATGTCCAGCCTACTGGTGTTGCCATATAAAACCACCACTGCATGACATCGTCAGTTCCTTGAACAATTGCAAAATTGTCGTAAGCGATCCTTACCTGATCCGTTGCAAAATAAAGAACGACGCCCGCAAAAACTAGCCAGAGAACGGCATCTAATATGAGGCATACAAATTGCGCTTGATAAGGGAGGCGTAATCTAATTTCGGTGAGCGATAAGTGAGTACGGTTTTTGACATTGACAGCTGCGCCGACCCAGGTAAGCCATAAAAATAGTAGTACAGGGATACTAGTGCTCCACGGAGCCTGAATACTAAAGAAAAAACGTCTGATTATTTCAACGAAGATAATGACAGTCATTATAGAGTAGCTGCTCACAATGAGATATTTTTCTATGTTGTTATCTAGCCAATACAAACACTTTTTGACTGAGGTTGCCGGGTGGACGGCAGTGCTGATGATTTCATTCATGATGTCATGCCTTAGTTTTATTTAATGGGTTGTCAGAGTATTAACCTAACCACCAACGTTGTGGTTTGACGTTGACTACCGCTGCGTCTTTAGGGAGTTCTCTAGCAATCCCGTGAATTTCTTTATAGATATCAATATCGCCTGCCCAAGCATTTAAACGATTACGCCATTTTTGCCATGGTTCTGGGTTATATTCCGGTGAGCATATTTGTTCAGCCTTAAATCTCTCTTCATCTGAAAGTGCAGCAAAGCGGATATTATTTTGTCGGAATTGCGTATTCTCGTTAGGGTGAGTTTGTGCACCAATAATTTCGTACAACCCACCTTCATTCATTCCGTGAGTAAAAATTTGTGCACAATATGCAGATTCCATGACCGCTTCTTTATGTTTATCGCTTAACTTTTCAAAAACGTCGTAATTCATAGCTGTACTCTCGTTTCCAGAGAACATGCGTAAATCGATCGCTTGAGATATTACTGATGTCATTCCTGAATATGCCGCTGCGCTCATCCAAGTTTCCGCACCATCAAGTAGTCCTTGTCGGAGCCCATCAATTGTTTCAGCCCAGGCAACTGGTACAGGGTTGAGATTGAGTTGCTCCATGGCGATACGCCCTAACTGGGTTCCTGTTACTCGGTTTTTGGTGCCTTGAATATCGGCTAGCGACGTAACCAAGGGTTTGTCTTTCCATTTGTTGCCTAACATGAGTCCACGTAAGTCACAGTGCGTGAATAGGAATTGAATGTTGTGGCGTTTACGTAATGGTTCACGAAACAATGATTCGCTTCGTTTGTCATAAAAAAAATGAAATTGCGAAGCTCGCGTAGGGAACATGTATGCAAAATCAAGAACATTCATGTATGGCGCACCAGCAGCGGAGTTTTGTGTAGATGCGGAATATATGTCAACGATTCCTTGCTGAGTTTTTCTTATACAATCCAATTGCCCACATAGTTGATTGGAGCCAAAGAATTCAACTTGTATTTCACCATTTGTTCTTTCTTCAAGATCTCTAGCGAAAAATAATTGTCCCGACTTTTGGATATCTAAGTTTTGTTCATTAAAGCCAGAGGCTCCAAACTTTAAGACTACGATTGGTTTTTTCTTTTCTCGAGTTCGAGATACGCTTTCCGACGCATTTGCCAGGCTACTTAAGGTAGCCCCTGTCCCTAATGTCCCTGCAGCGAATAAAGCTGATGTAAGCCCGGCACGCTTTGCAACATTAAAAAAGTCGCGTCGGCTATATGGTTTGTCTTTTGAAGTTCTCATGTACCCATCCTGATTCATGTAAATAGCCCAATTACACTTGTTTAAAAAATGTTAAATGTCCAAGTTGGGTTGTTATTAGTGTGCGATAAGTCAACAAAAAACAATTCATATTCTCTCGATATTTACTAATTATTGTTATTGGTTTATGTTTTTTGGGACGCTGTGTCTCGATTTATGAAAATACAAAGGAGATTTTGTTATGGGAAGGTTACATAAGGATGTGGGTGTCTTTGATTATGTTGTTGTAGGGGCGGGGTCGGCTGGGTGCGCAATTGCTAGTCGTTTAAGTGAGGATCCAGATGTTTCAGTGTTATTACTTGAGGCTGGTGGTCGAGATTGGAATCCTTGGATTCATATCCCGGTTGGTTATTTTAAAACCATGCACAACCCGTCAACTGATTGGTGTTATCTAACCGATCGTGATGAAGGTATTGATAATCGACAATTACAATGGCCTAGAGGCAAAGTACTTGGTGGGAGCAGCTCCTTGAACGGGTTGCTATATATACGTGGGCAAAAAGAAGATTATAACGACTGGGCGTCACTTGGTAATGAGGGGTGGAGTTATGACGACGTGCTTCCCTATTTTAAAATGTCTGAATGTCAAAGCCGAGGAAAAGATAAGTACCATGGCGTGGATGGGCCGTTGAAAGTGTCAGATCTTAGACTGAAACGGGATATTGCCGAACGATTTGTGGAGGCAGCTCAAGAGGTAGGTATTCCTTGGAATGATGATTTTAATGGTGAGAACCAAGAAGGAGTAGGCTATTTTCAGCAGACAGCATTTAATGGGTTGAGGTGCAGCAGTGCAAAAGCTTTTTTAACGTCGGCTCGAAAGCGCCATAATTTAACAATATTGACTCATGCACATACCTCCAAGCTTGATATTGTCGATAAGACAGCAAAAGGTGTTGAATTTTTTTGCAATGGAAAAGCAATGTATGTTTCGGCAGCTAAAGAGATTATTGTCAGTGCTGGTGCAATTGGCTCACCGCAAATATTACAGTTGTCTGGAGTTGGCAACAGAGCGGAGTTAGAAGCAGTAGGTGTTGATTGCGTTCATCATTTACCTGGAGTTGGAGAAAACCTTCAAGACCATTTACAAATTCGTCTGGTCTACAAAACTAGTTGTACAACACTGAACGATGAGTTGAGAACACCTTTGCATAAACTGACAGTGGGAGTTAAATATGCTCTGTTTCGCAAAGGTCCTTTAACGTTGGCTGCTAGTCAGGTATGTATTTTCACTCAGTCTTCCTCTGACTTAACAAGGCCTGACATACAGTTTCATATGCAGCCACTCAGTGCGGACAAACCTGGAGAAGGAGTGCACCCATTTTCGGCCTTTACTACTTCGGTTTGTCAATTGCGTCCTGAAAGTCGAGGTCGTGTGAAGATCACCAGCAAAGACTACTCCGTGCACCCTAGTATCCAACCTAACTATCTCTCGCACCCTAAAGATAAAGCTGTTGCAATAAACGCGATAAAGGTAGCGAGAGAAATCACCGATGCGAGTCCTTTATCTTCGGTTATTTCTGAAGAGTTTGTACCAGGTTCAAAGTATCAAACGGATGAACAATTGTTGGAAGCTGCGACAAAATACAGTCAATCCATCTATCACCCCGTTGGTACTTGTAAGATGGGCAATGATGCAATGGCAGTCGTTGATAATGAGCTAAAAGTTCATGGGCTAAAAAGCTTAAGAGTAGCGGATGCATCTATCATGCCTATTATTGTGTCGGGAAATACTAATGCACCGTCTATTATGATCGGTGAAAAATGTGCAGCTATGATAAAAAAAGAAACTAGTCTGTCTAAATCAAAGTCAGCAAAATTGTGCGAAGAAGCGATTTAATGCATCGGGGCTAAATTTAATCTCTAGGTTAGATGTATTACAGCCCCAAATAGTGTTCCCTGCCAATAAGTCATTTGCCAAACCACTGACGAAAATACTCCCAAAAATTACTCTTATGAGTCTATATTTTTGTTCAGAGTAAAAAGAATGGTTGAGGCTCAGAATATCAATACCCTACATTTACCTCTTTTGTTTCGCTTCATCAATCCTATGCAAGAAGACTTATTGCGTCTATAACACGATAGGCGTGCGAATTGCCTGAATTTGACTGCAGGGGAGAGGGGCGGCTTCGGCGCCATACCCACAGCGCATCATTGTCATTTTATATTATTTCGTTACAATGCTCGGATACCTACAAATAGGGCATCTGTATTTGCTTCTATGTGGGTATATTTATTATGCATATATCCCCAATCAGCGTACTCGTTGATTGAAAGACATATATTAAACATTTTCATGTGTTGCTTGGTGTGCAACACCACTGTAAAGGACAAATAATGCCAATTATTACTCTTCCTGACGGTAGTCAGCGTCAATTTGACAACCCTGTATCAACTCTAGATGTTGCCCTATCAATCGGTCCTGGTCTTGCGAAAGCTACCATTGCTGGTCGTGTAGACGGCGAGCGTGTTGATGCTTGTGATCTTATCGAAAACGATGCAAGCCTAGAAATCATCACAGCTAAAGATGAAGTTGATGGCCTTGAGATCGTTCGTCACTCTTGTGCTCACCTTTTAGGCCACGCGGTTAAGCAGCTTTTTCCAGAAGCGAAAATGGCGATCGGTCCTACTATCGATAACGGTTTCTACTACGATATCGATCTTGAGCACTCTCTAACGCAAGACGATCTAGAAAAGATCGAAAAGCGCATGAAAGAGCTAGCGAAGACCAAATACCAGGTTGTTAAGAAGAAAGTTAGCTGGCAGGAAGCGCGCGACGCATTCGAAGCTCGCGGCGAGACTTACAAGATTGAAATCTTGGACGAGAACGTTTCTAAAGACGATCGTCCAGGCCTGTACCATCACGAAGAATACATCGATATGTGTCGTGGTCCACACGTGCCTAACATGAGCTTCTGCCAGCACTTCACTCTACTTAACGTAGCGGGTGCATACTGGCGTGGTAACAGTGACAACAAGATGCTTCAACGTATCTACGGCACTGCATTCCACGACAAGAAGGCACTTAAAGCTCACCTTGTGCGCCTAGAAGAAGCGGCTAAACGTGACCACCGTAAAATCGGTAAAGCGCTTGACCTATTCCACATGCAGCAAGAAGCACCAGGCATGGTGTTCTGGCACCACAACGGTTGGACTATCTTCCGTGAGCTAGAAGTATTTATTCGTCAAAAACTGACTGAGTACGATTACCAAGAAGTTAAAGGCCCATTAATGATGGACCGTGTTCTTTGGGAACGCTCTGGTCACTGGGATAAGTACGCTGAAGCGATGTTCACTACTTCTTCAGAGAACCGTGAATACGCTATCAAGCCAATGAACTGTCCTGGTCACGTTCAAATCTTCAACCAAGGTTTGAAATCTTACCGTGATCTACCGCTACGTATGGCTGAGTTCGGCTCATGTCACCGTAACGAGCCGTCTGGCGCACTTCACGGCATTATGCGTGTTCGTGGCTTCACTCAAGATGATGCTCACGTATTCTGTACTGAAGACCAAGTTCAACAAGAAGTTAAAGCTTGTATTGAAATGGTTTACGATACTTACACAACTTTCGGCTTCGAAAGCATCGTTGTTAAGCTATCTACTCGTCCAGAACAGCGTGTAGGTTCAGACGAAATGTGGGACCGTGCAGAGGCTGACCTTAAGCAAGCGCTAGAGGCAATGGACATTGCATACGAGATTCAAGAAGGCGAGGGTGCGTTCTACGGACCTAAGATTGAATTTACTTTGCATGATTGTTTGGACCGCGCTTGGCAATGTGGTACAGTGCAGCTCGATTTTGCATTACCAGAACGTTTAGGTGCTACTTACGTAGGTGAAGATAACGAGCGTCACACGCCAGTTATGATCCACCGCGCGATTTTAGGTTCACTAGAACGCTTCATTGGTATTCTTATTGAAGAATACGCTGGCTTCTTCCCAACGTGGTTGGCGCCAGAACAAGCAGTTGTAATGGGCATTACAGACAAACAGTCTGAATATGTACAAGAAATTACGAAAAAACTGCAAAAAAGTGGATTTAGAGTCAAAGCAGACTTGAGAAATGAGAAGATTGGCTTTAAAATCCGCGAACATACTTTGAAACGTGTACCGTTCATGCTTGTGTGTGGTGACCAAGAAATGGAAGCCGGCGAAATTGCAGTACGTACACGTAAAGGTAAGGACCTTGGCAAATTTAAAGTGGATGACTTTATTTCATACATCCAAGCCGAGGTTTCAAGCCGTAAGCTCAATCTGGAGGAATAGCTATTAAAGGCGGAAGACGTGGCCAACAACCGGCCAAACAAAACCAGCACCGTTTAAACGGTGACATTCGTGGCGTTCGTGAAGTGCGTCTAACTGGCGCAGACGGCGAAGCTGTTGGTGTAGTATCAATCGCTGAAGCGATGGAAGCTGCAAATGAAGCTGGTATGGATCTTGTAGAGATCAGCCCTAACGCCGAGCCGCCAGTTTGTCGTGTGATGGACTACGGTAAGTTCCTCTTCGAGAAGAGCAAAGCTGCGAAAGAGCAGAAGAAGAAGCAAAAGCAGGTTCAGATCAAGGAAATTAAATTCCGACCTGGAACTGATATTGGAGACTATCAGGTAAAACTACGCAACCTGACTGGTTTCCTAGAAGACGGCAACAAAGTGAAGGTAACAATTCGCTTCCGTGGCCGCGAAATGGCTCACCAAGAAATCGGTGTTGACGTTCTTAATCGTTTGAAAGCGGATACTGAAGAATTTGCAGTAGTCGAATCTTTCCCAACGAGAATTGAAGGTCGCCAGATGATCATGGTGTTGGCCCCTAAAAAGAAGTAATTAACGGCTTTGCAAGTAATTGAACCCTGCAGCCTCAGGTTGCGGGGTTTTATTCGCCCTAATTACTATGTTATTAACAACTCAACAATGCGGAGTTATTCATCATGCCTAAGATGAAAACCAACAAAGGTGCTGCTAAGCGTTTCCAGAAAACTGCTGGTGGTATTAAGTTTAAGCACGCTGGTAAACGTCACATCCTGACTAAGCGTACTACTAAGAACAAGCGTCAGCTACGTCCGAACTCGATCCTTCCTAAATGTGAAGTTGCTCAAGTTCTACGTATGATGCCATACGCTTAATTCTTTTTAGTTTATAAATTCGTTTAGTTTAGGAGAAGCATAATGCCTCGCGTAAAACGTGGTGTACAAGCTCGTGCACGTCATAAGAAAGTTCTAAAACAAGCTAAAGGTTACTACGGAGCACGTTCACGTGTTTACCGCGTAGCTTTCCAAGCAGTTACCAAAGCTGGTCAATACGCTTACCGTGACCGTCGCAACAAGAAACGTCAATTCCGTCAACTTTGGATTGCACGTATCAACGCGGCATCTCGTCAAAATGGTCTATCTTACAGCCGTTTCATCAATGGCCTAAAGAAAGCATCTATCGAGATCGACCGTAAGATTCTTGCTGACATCGCAGTATTCGACAAAGCAGCATTTGCTGTTCTAGTTGAAAAAGCGAAAGCATCTCTATAATTTAGAGTTAGCTTAAAGGTTTAAGAAAAGGAGAACTTCGGTTCTCCTTTTTTATTGCCTGTAATTTGGCTTTGCCATACTCTCTCGCATCTCGCATCTCGCATCTCGCATCTCGCATCCCGCACCTAATTTTTATTCGCTTGAACACGCATTCTGGTATATAAACATCTACCTAACCTTTAAATGTTAAGCGACCGAAATAAATGACCGCACCGACTACTATGACGTTCTTCGAACGTTTTGAAACGGACATCCTTTCTGGCAAGAAGACGATTACTATTCGCGATGAATCTGAGCGCGACTACCAGCCAGGTAGTGTTGTGGAGGTATCGACGCTAGAGCAAGACCGTGTGTTCTGTAATCTTAAGATCATCAGCGTTGAACCAATCCTATTTGATGACTTAGGTGAGTTCCATGCTCAGCAAGAGAACATGACGCTGCAAGTACTGAAAGACGTGATTCAAGATATCTATCCAGGTATCTCTCAGCTGTATGTGGTTTCTTACGAGCTTGTGTAGCCCGCTTTAAATAGAATTGGTTGATCAATACCGCGTCTAACGCAGAGCAATGAGAAAGAGAAGTCACAATGAATGAATTACAGAATGAAACAGTTCAGAAAATTTTGCTCCAACTTTATTGTCGTGAGCAAACTGAGCAGCCGTTAATTTCTAGAACTGATCTCAACATTGCTCTTTATGATAGCGAAGGCTTTCTAGCGTGGCGTGATACCAAGCGTGACTTCATTGTCAGTGATATCGAGAATCGAGTTTGGGTGAAGAGCTGTCCCGGCGGTTACATCACTGAAGTGCACTTCAATGCTGACGGTTCTTTGATTGAATATCGTTTGTTCGACCGATTTGAAACAACAGGGCAGTGGCAACTAAAAGATGGTTTGTTACACGTCGAGATTCTGAAGGGTGAGAACCGCTACCAGTTTGCTGTTGTGGCTCGTGCTGATCTTAATATTCACTCTGCAGTGGAATATAAAAATGGTGAGCTGCACTCGTATCTGAAATTGGTGCAGGCTGAGCGTTAATCCCTTTTAGCCAACCTTGCTTGTCCATTAAAATTAGTGATATTCCAAGAACAACAAAGCCAACAGTGATGTTGGCTTTGTTGTTTTCAATTCGACCGAGTACTTCTAATCAACGCGCTATTAAGCTATTAAGCTATTAAGCCATTAAGCTTTGAAGTTCGCTAGTTGACTATAAAGCTCGCTGTCTTGATCTTGCTTTGCACAAATCGTCAGTAGGTCTTCAATAAAGTACTTTAATGCGCGAGCTTCGATACGACGAATGCCTTGTTGCTGTGCTTCAGTTAGGTAGCCGTAGATAGTTGCCGCTCCAAAGTCGCCAAAGATCATCTGATCTTGTTCGTTCACTAAAGTGTTGTGAGCGTATAGATCACCATGACAGACTTTATTGGCATGAAGGTGTTCAAACACATCAATCATCTGTTCGGCAATGCTATTAATCTGAGCAATTGAAAGCTCAAAGCCTTCATTGAAGGTATCGCGAGTACAGCTTTCAAGAGTAGGAGGTAAGCCTAGGTTGTAATAGCTGCTTGGGATAAGTTCCATCACCAATGCGAGATAGTCTTGTTCATCCACTTGAGCGATAGACTTCACTAGGTTGCTATGATGACCAGCCTGCAGACACGCTTCGAGTTCATCGTGTGGGTAACCGTCGCTTGTTACCTCACCTTTAAATACTTTTACAGCGACTTCCTGTGGGAAATCAAAATCGCTGTTCAACCAGTTAGCATGTGAAATTACGCCAGACGCACCTTGACCAAGTACTTGATTCAGTGAGTAGCATTGCGAGCTTACCGCAGGCACGCTATCTAAGCTGCTAGGGTGTTTGCAAAACGGGTTACCCGCAAATGCTAGCCAAGCCAGTTTTGGTAGCTTAATAAGGAACTCAGGGAATTCAGTCAACTGGTTTGCAGACAGGCGAACTAGCTCAAGGCTTGATAGGTTTTGCATGCTTTCTGGTAACACGCGAATCTTGTTACCCGCCAAGGCCAGTTTCTGTAGTCGTGGTCTTTCACCTAGTGAGCTAGGCAGAATCTCAATCTCATTGTCGGTCAGGATTAACCAACGTAGTTGAGTCGGCAGAGATTGCTCGCTAACGGTTTTGATTTGGTTGGTCTTAAACCCAACCATTTCAAGCTTAGGAAGCGAACCAAGAACATCAGGAAGGTGCGTGAACAGGTTATTCGACGCAAAGATAATACGCAGGTGAGTAAGCTGTGATAATTCTTCAGGTAAGTCTGATAGCTGATTCCCCGAAAGATCGAGAATCTCTAGTGAATCGGCGAGCTCTAAGATCTCTAATGGAAACTCGGTGAGACCTTCTGACAGCTTTAAACGCTTAATACCTTTTAGTTGCCCTGATTTTAGTTGTTCTAGAGTATGCAAACCTTAGCCTTATGAATAGATGTTCGAGGCGCGTAGTGTACTTGTCTCAATCGAGAAAGGCGAGCTCCGGAACGATGCTCGCCTAACTAAGCTCAGTGAACGAATTTACAGAGCTTAAAGCTGTATGTGATTTTGGTTTACACCGACCTCCTCAACAAAATCAGCATCATGACTGACTAGGATGAACGCGCCCTGATAGTCACGCAAAGCCGACGCCAATATTTGCTTTGAGTCGATGTCTAGGTGATTGTCTGGTTCATCGAGCAGCAGTAATGGCGAATCCTGTTTATGGCTGACGATCAACATCGCCAGTTTCATTTTCTCTCCACCGCTTAGGTGAGCGACTTTGCGGTACACGGAATTACGCCTAAAGCCGATGCCTGCCAACAATGTCCGAGCATCACTCTCTGTTAGCCCATCACTATGCGTCATGAGGCTATCGAACATGGTGTTCTGGGTATCTAACAAACCAAAGTGTTGATCAAGGTACACCGTAGATCCTAAGCGTTTGATGGTGCCTGTGTAGTTCGAGTGCTCGTTGTGAATCGCTTTCAACAGTATCGATTTACCACAGCCGTTTGCACCGCTGAGATAACATTGTTCACCTTGTGACAGAGAAAAGTGGATAGGATTACCAGACCCATATTCAAGTCGGCAATCTTCAACAGTTAATAGCGCGTTCTTTTTCTTACTATTGCTCTGTTGTAGATACAAGGCCTGCGGTTTCAGTTGCTCTTTTTGTTCTTTAAGAGATTGAAGCTTATCTTGATTTTGCTCCTTTAAGTTATTTTGGCTAGTGGCTGATGCTGCTTGTGTTCGTCCGGCTTTGTCTTTCATCGCATCCATTAAGATCTTGGGCTGACTGCCCGACTTTCTGAGTCGATTACCTTGAGACTCACGTTGCTGCGCTTTTTCTTTATTGACTTGAGCTTGGCGTTCCAGTCGTTTCTTTTCAGATTGGTGATGCGCAATCTGCTTATCCAATGCTTCACTTTGGCTCGACATTTGTTTGAAGTAACCATCGTAGTTTCCTTTGTAGAAACGTAACCCCAAACTATTGAGGTGGTAGATCCCCTCCATGTTCCTCAATAAGCCTCGGTCGTGACTGACGATTAGTATTTTGCCTTCAAACAACTGGCACTGTTCTAATAACCAATTACGTCCGTCGCTATCCAAATGGTTGGAAGGTTCATCGAGAATTAAAATGTCGTGGTTCGAGGTAAATAAGCGATGGAGTTGCAAGAGGGCAAGTTGGCCACCACTTAATGTGTTGCACGGTGTCGTTAACTCACTGGTTATTTTCAATGTAGCTAAAAGCTGTTGAGTGCTTTCTTGTAAATCCCAATCGTCACCAACGATATTGAAGTGCTGAATTTCGCAGCTACCTTGCTCTATCGCTTTTAATGCATCTAACTTTTCGGTGAGCCCTAAGAAGTCAGCGATGGTGGTGGCGGAATCCAGTAGCGTTGATGGCAACTGAGAGTAAAAGCCGATCGAACCTTGGCGCGAAATACTGCCTGTTGTGGGCTGTTTTTGCCCGATCAGTAACGAAAGAAGTAGTGACTTTCCAGCCCCATTTCTTCCGACTAGGCCGGTGAGGCGAGTGCTCAAATTAAAGGTGATGTCTTTGAATAACCACTCACCAGTATCGAGTTGGAATGAGAGATTGTTGGCTAATATAGTAGGCATAAAAATACCTCCCTTTACGTGTAAACGAGTAAAAGGGGTGAGGCGCTTTTTCTATATAGAACCCTACACAGAATTCTATGTATAGATCGCCAAAGACGTTACTTAGGTAGCGTACCAATCAAAGATAGGAAATAGAGTGCTGATCTGATTTCTGTCTTTAAGGTACTGATCTTAAAGATGTAGCTTGTCAAAAAACGGATCTTTAAGAGCTTGATTTGTCGCGAAAATAGATGACGAAGTAACGCCCACTAACCCCGAGTGTCCAAATGATTTTTATAAAAATAAATCGGATGTCAGGATGTTAGTACTTCATTATGGCGTTATTCTCTTTTGAAATGATGGTGGGATGGTACTGAAAGAGGGTGCTTAAAGTCAATATACTGAGGTGATTAAATTGTGTTCAAATGATTAAAGCGCCTGTGTGGCGCTTTAGTGATCATTATTGGAAATAAGTTGAGTCTAGAACTTATATTTTGGAGCTTAGAGCTAAAGCTACTTGGTTTGTCCACCAACGGCTCGCCAACACATATCAAAGCTATCATTGATGTACTTCGATGTTTGCTCTGGTGGAGATTCGTTTTGCTCAATAAGCCAGTTTGCACAAATCAGAAAGTGACTGTGGATGAAGTGCCTTACAAGGTTAATGTCTAATGCCATCAATTCACCGTCCTCTTGTCCTTTCAAAATGATCTCGTCTAGCGACGCGAACATCTGCGAGACGATTACTTCTCGAGTTTGGGTCGTTGGGTCGAAATGAACATTGGTGAAGAACTTCATCGCAACCGGATTTTCTAGTGCCCATTCAATCCCAGTGATCCACATGAACTTAAAGGCTTGATAGAGATCCTGCTCAGCAATATCAGTGTGTTGTTGAAGGGTAGAGAATAGCTCCAATTTCAGCTCGCGAAACAGTTCATCAATCAATAGAGATTTGTTCTCGAAGTGGTGAAACAACGTCGCTTTTGCCACGCCGGCTGTTTTCGCTATTTGTCCGGTAGATGTGCCCTCTAGCCCCTGTTGAGAGAAGAGCAAGAGTGCAGCATCTAGGATTTTTTGTCTTTTAGTGATCATCTATTGAGTACTTTGAACAGAATCTTTTTAACTGGATTGTTGTAAGGAGGGTGCATTAACTTGGTGAAGTTAATTTTACCTCTACTTAGAACGGTTTTAGCATGACTAAAGGTCTTAAAGCCTTCAATGCCATGGTAGTGTCCCATGCCTGAAGGGCCTATGCCACCGAACGGCGCGTCTTCTGCAGCCACATGCACCAAAGAATCATTAATACACACGCCGCCAGAGTGCGTGCTCGATAAGATTAGATCTTGAGTCTGCTTATCATGACTCATCAGGTACAAAGCAAGCGGACGTTCTCTTGTTGTGATGTAGCTGATCGCTTCTTCAATAGAATCATAAGGAACGATAGGCAGTACGGGGCCAAACAACTCTTCTTGCATTGCGACCATGTCGTCGTTCACTTCGGTGAGAAGGTGCGGCGTCATTCTGTGGTTTACATCGTCTTGCGCTTGTTCGGTGACGGTGTGAACAACTGCGCCTTTAGATTGAGCATCTGCAATCACCCCCTTCAAACGATTGTATTGACGCATATCGATCACTGAAGTTAAGTCTTTACTCTCAATGCCTGCTTTATACAGCTTTTTGAAGTATTGCTTATAAGCTGTGATGAACGCATCGATTTTTTCTCGTGGCAATAAGATGTAATCGGGCGCCACACAAATTTGGCCAGCGTTTAAGCTTTTTGCAAACAGGATGCGTTCAACGGCGTGAGCCACATCAAAGTCGGGAGCAATAATCGTTGGAGACTTGCCGCCTAACTCCAAAGTTACTGGCGTTAAGTTGTCGGCTGCTGCTCTCATGACGTGCTTACCCACAGAGGTCGACCCAGTAAATAGAATATGGTCAAACGGGAGCTGGCTAAATTTAGCGGAAACATCCGCTTCACCTTCGATAATCGCGACTTGATCTTCACTAAAGCCTTCGGCCAGCATGGCTTTTAAAACTCGGTTGGTCGCAGGAGTAAACTCGGACATCTTGAGCATTGCAGTGTTGCCCGCCGCTAACGCAGTGATGAGAGGACCTAAAGAGAGCATTATAGGAAAGTTCCAAGGAACGATAATGCCTACAACGCCCACAGGCTGATAATGAACCGTGATCTTTGCTGGCGTCAGCATCAAACCGGCTTTGCGGCGTGATGGCTTCAACCACTTCTTAAGGTTCTTATCACTGTAATTAATTTGGTGAAGAGAAGGGGTGATATCAGCAATCAAGCTGTCGTGTTTTGCGCGATGACCATAATCTTCAGACACTGCGTCAATCAATTGCTCTTGGTAGCGTATTAGCAACGCTTTTAATTCCGAGAGGTTTTTTCTTCTCTGCTCAAGCGTTGGATTAACATTACTGCGGTAGTGATCTTTTTGTCGGTTGAATATTTTATCCATGTCGTTGATGTTCGACGTGGTTGGTTCAAGGTCTAGATTATGGCTCATAGTATCCCCTAAATTCGAAAGCTGACCGATTGGTTGGTCAGCTGAAATTACAAGAAGATCGAACCGAATACAAGATATGCGCGAGAAAAGTTCAAAAATTGAGCGGTTACAACATTGAAGTGAGCGAGTTTTAGTAGGAAGAACGAAGTGTTTATAGGCCTCGAATCGTGGGATACAAGTAGTGTTTGTGATAGCGAGAGTTCAGATTGGGAAGTGGTCATATTTGTCAAAACCCTGACTTAACTTGACCTGATTAGCCAAGAATTTTATGTGTCTTTGGTATTTTATTCACCTGATTTTTTGTTAGAAAGTGCTTTAAATCTCATGCGCTTCAGCCTGTTTTTTGGTCTAAAACCTTGTAATACCTTACCTGTCACTTTAAGTCGGTTCGACGATAAAAAAACGTAATCGTAACCACAAATATCAATGGTTGGACTCACTCTTAATAATATCGGTTAATGCAGCCAACAAATCGTTTTCGAACGTTTTTTGTTGGGTTATACCTCGCTATTCCAATGAGGTATCTTCTGTCGATGGCCCTATAGTGTGAGGTCTCTAGAATTGGAAAATTCGGTTAATTTGGAACGCATCCGTGCTGAGTATAATGTAAAGCACTGGAGCCAAGGTTTTTATGGAATTGATGATAACGGTGAGGTGTATGTTTCACCGAGCGAAACCGATCATCAAGTTCCTCTTAGTCAGATCGTAAAACAGTTAGAGCAGCGAAATATTGGTTTGCCTGCTCTTGTGCGTTTTCCTCAAATCGTGCATCAACGTGTGCACAATATCTGTAACGCATTCAACCAAGCGATCGACGAATATCAGTACGATAACCGTTACCTACTTGTTTACCCGATTAAAGTTAACCAACAGAAAGAAGTGGTTGACGAGATCTTAGCGAGCCAAGCTCAATTAGAGCAGAAGCAGCTTGGTTTAGAGGCGGGCAGCAAGCCTGAACTATTAGCGGTATTGGCACTGGCTCAAAAAGCGAGCTCGGTGATCGTGTGTAACGGTTACAAAGACAGAGAATACATCCGTCTTGCGCTGATTGGCGAAAAGCTAGGCCACAAAGTATTCATCGTTTTAGAGAAGCTATCAGAGCTTGACCTTGTTCTTTCTGAAGCGAAAGCGCTTGGCGTGAAACCTCGTTTAGGTTTGCGTATTCGTCTTGCTTCTCAAGGCGCAGGTAAATGGCAAGCAAGTGGTGGTGAGAAGTCGAAGTTCGGTTTGTCTGCATCACAAGTGCTTACCGTTATTGAACGCTTGAAAGCAGAAGATCAGCTTGATGTTCTAGAGTTAGTGCATTTCCATCTTGGTTCACAAATGGCCAATATTCGTGATGTAAGAAATGGTGTGAGCGAAGCGGCTCGTTTCTACTGTGAACTGCGCGATATCGGTGCTCAATTGAAGTACTTAGATGTTGGTGGTGGTTTGGCTGTGGATTACGACGGCACACGTAGCCAGTCTTCAAACTCAATGAATTACGGCTTGCTTGAGTACGCTCGCAATATTGTGATGACAGTAGGGGATATCTGTAAGCTCTACAATCAGCCACAACCTGTGATCATTTCTGAATCTGGTCGTTCGTTGACTGCGCATCACGCTGTGCTTGTTACTAACGTGATCGGTACAGAAAGCTATTCACCGGAAGACATGGCGGCGCCTGAAGCTGATGCACCACTGTTGCTAAACAACATGTGGAAGAACTTCTTAGAATTAGATGCAGGTAATGATGACCGCGCGCTGATTGAGATCTACAACGACACGCAAAGTGATATCGCAGAAGCACACAACCAATTTGCAACAGGCATGCTGAATCTTCAGCACCGTGCTTGGGCAGAGCAGATGTCTTTGCGTATTAACTACGAACTTAGCTCTCGTATGAGCACTAAGAACCGTTACCACCGTCCTATTTTGGATGAGTTGAGCGAGCGTTTAGCCGACAAGTTCTTTGTTAACTTCTCGTTGTTCCAATCGTTGCCAGATGCTTGGGGTATCGATCAGGTATTCCCTGTATTACCTCTAAGTGGTTTGGATAATGCGGACGAGCGACGCGCTGTTGTATTGGACATCACCTGTGATTCTGACGGTACGATTGACCAGTATGTTGATGGCCAAGGTATTGAAACAACACTGCCAGTTCCTGCATGGAACCCAGATGAACCATACCTGATGGGCTTTTTCTTAGTAGGCGCATACCAAGAGATCTTGGGCGATATGCACAACCTATTTGGTGATACGCACAGTGTTGTGGTGAATGTTGATGAAAGTGGTCAAGCGAATATCGACTACATCAACGAAGGCGACACAGTAGAAGACATGATGCGTTATGTTCATATCGATATGGACCTAATTCGTCAGAACTACAAAGAATTGGTCACGGCGAAAGTACCAGCTCAAGAACAGCAAAGCGTACTTGAAGAGTTAGAGCAAGGCTTGATGGGTTACACCTATCTTGAGGATTTTTAATGAACGATCTATTTACCAAACCAGATTACTCGCTGTATTCCAATGCGATGACGTTTATGCGTCGTCCTTTGGCACAGAACCCAATCGACAACGATGCTGATGTGGTTGTGTTGGGTGCGCCGCTAGATATGGCGACGTCCGGTCGTCCGGGTGCTCGTATGGGCCCTGATGCGATTCGTCGTGCTTCTGTGAACTTGGCGTGGGAAGGCAAAAAATTCCCGTGGGATTTCAATGTATTTGAACATACCTCGGTAATTGATGCTGGCGACCTTGTGTTTGATTGCGGTGATGCAGAAGACCTAACTCAACGTTTAGAAGCAGCTGCTGATGCGATTCTAAACAGTGGTAAAACTCTGTTAGGTTTAGGTGGCGATCACTTCATTACACTGCCTTTGTTAAGAGCATATGGCAAGAAGTACGGTGAGATGGCTCTGATTCACTTCGACGCGCACACTGACACTTACAGTCAGGGCAGTCGTTACGATCACGGTACCATGTTCTACCATGCGCCAAATGAAGGTTTAATTTCGCCTGAACATTCAGTGCAAATTGGTATTCGTACAGAGTACAAGCAGGAAGGACACGGCTTTAACGTTATTAACGCGATGCAAGCGAACGACATGAGCGTGGACGAGATCATTGCTCAAGTGAAAGGCATTGTTGGTGATAAGCCAGTTTACCTAACGTTTGATATCGATTGTCTGGATCCTGCTTTTGCTCCGGGTACCGGCACACCAGTATGTGGTGGTTTGAACTCAGATAAAGTGCTCAAAATCATCCGTGGCTTACAGGGTATCAACATGGTTGGTATGGACGTTGTAGAAGTGTCTCCTGCCTATGACCAAAGCGAAATTACGGCATTGGCTGGTGCGACGATTGCTCTCGAGCTGCTTTACGTCTGGACTGCAAATCGCCTTGCTAAATAGTTGTGTGTCATTGCTAACAGCATAACGCTATATACTGATTTTAAAGCCCACTAAGGTTCAACTTAGTGGGTTTTTTTGTTTTGTCGAGCAACAAAAATTCTATTCTCGCATCTCAGTAAGTAGTCTTTTCTTGGCTGTGAACTAATAGGCTAAAAGGCTCGTATTCTACGGTCTATCTCATGATTTGTGAGCGAAAAATCATCACATTGATTCTGAGAGGTGTCTCAAAGATGGGACTTGCCTCTGCTTTACTAAGGATGCAGAGCTTACCGCTATTAATGCCCTGTATTCGCTAATGATTTATCAACTTTGTTACTGTATATATTTATAAAACGAAGATGTGTATTTATATTGCGCGCTCATTTGCATATTAATCAGCATCCTACTAACTTTTGACTAGGGTTTTTAAGCCTTGAAAGAATACTTGGATTTGCGAAAAGATGTCTCTTCGCACAGACATGGCATTTTTTATGGGGAAGACTAGGCTTAAGGGTAAGTAAACTATAAAAAAACAGGTGAAATACTTCTCTCTTTTCAAGCCGATTGGGCATAACAATGGATTGCCATTGATGAGAGCTAAGTATGCGTTCAATTAAAACCTGAAATTGCTATTACAAATAATTTTCACAGCGCTTAAAAATAGTGCTTTGTGACAACGGGGGATGTATGGATATTGAAGTTTCGCGCCAGGTTGCGGTAGTTGAAGCAACGAGTGGAGATGTCGTCGTAGTTAAGCCAGACGGCAGCGCAAGAAAAGTTTCAGTTGGCGATACCATCCGTGAAAATGAGATCGTGATTACGGCCAACAAGTCAGAGCTTGTATTAGGCGTTCAGAATGATTCGATTCCGGTTGCAGAGAATTGCGTCGGTTGTGTTGATGACAACGCTGCATGGGTAGACGCCCCAATAGCCGGTGAGGTTAATTTTGACTTACAGCAAGCGGACGCAGAAACCTTCACCGAAGACGACCTTGCTGCAATTCAAGAAGCCATTTTAGGTGGTGCCGATCCGACCCAAATCTTAGAAGCAACGGCCGCTGGTACTGGACAAGGTTCTGCAAACTCCGGCTTTGTCACTATTGATTACAACTACACCGAAACTCATCCGTCGACATTTTTTGAGACCGCAGGTCTAGCAGAACAAACGGTTGATGAAGACCGAGAAGAGTTCAGAACAATAACCCGTTCATCGGGCGGTCAATCAATCAGTGAAGTGCTCACCGAAGGCTCAATTTCTGGCAATACCTACCCCCAATCTATTACAACTACCGAAACGATTATTGCTGGTAGTTTAGCGCTCTCCCCTGATTCTTTTGTTCCAGAAGCACTGTCTCTCGCTTCGCTACTCACAGAGCTAAACAGTGATATTACTTCAAGTGGTCAACCCGTTATCTTCACCTATGACGCGGCGACGAACTCTATCATTGGTGTTCAAGACACCGATGAAGTATTACGCATCGACATCGATGTTGTTAGTGTTGGAAACAACGCTGAGCTTTCATTGACCACAACGATTTCTCAACCAATTGATCACGTAACGTCTGTTGGTGGCGGTCAGGTTTCCTATACAGGCGATCAAATTAACATCACTTTTGATATTCAAGGTGAAGACACCGCTGGGAACCCGCTAGCAACACCCGTTAACGCACAAGTTTCAGTGTTTGACGGGATAGATCCGTCTGTTGAAAGTGTCAATATCACTAACGTTGAAACTAGCAGCGCGGCAATCGAAGGGACGTTCTCAAATATTGGTAGTGATAACCTTCAATCAGCCGTATTTGATGCAAGTGCACTGGACCAGTTTGATGGGTTGCTCAGTGATAATCAAAACACGCTTGCGAGACTTTCTGATGATGGAACAACGATTACTCTGTCCATCCAAGGTCGAGGTGAGGTTGTTCTCTCTATCTCCCTTGATACCGACGGCACCTATAAATTCGAGCAGTTTAATCCAATAGAACAAGTGGATACCGATTCACTGACGTTCGATTTACCTATAACCATTACCGATTTCGACCAAGATGTTGTAACCAATAACATCAACATTGTTATCTCTGATGGCAATAGCCCAGTCATTACCAATGTTGACAGTATTAGTGTCGATGAAGCAGGCATCATTGGCGGCTCACAAGAGGGCACGGCGGCAGTGTCTGGCAGCGGCAGTATTACCGCGGATATTTTTGAAAGTGACATCATCGACCATTATGAACTTGAACCGGCAGAATTTAATACCGGTGGCAGCTTAGTTTCAAATGGCGAGGCGGTGCTACTCGAGTTGGTTGATGAAACCAACGGTGTAAGAACTTACGAAGGTTATGTTGAGGTCAATGGTTCGAGAATTACGGTCTTTGACGTTAAAGTCGATAGCCCGTCATTGGGGAACTATGAGTTTAATCTTTATGAAGAACTTTCTCATCAAGGCGCTGAAGATGCGCTGCTAACTTTTGCATTTCCAATTTATGCCGTTGATGCGGATGGAGATCGTTCTGCACTATCTGGCGGTTCGAGTACACCAGAAGCCGCAGAGATTCTCGTTAATGTCACAGATGATGTTGTTGAGCTAGTTGATAAAGTTGAGTCAGTCACGGAACCGACTTTAGCGGGCGATACCATTGTTTCGTATAATCTGTTCAACTTCGAAGGCGCTGATGGCTCGATAATTCAATCGTTTAACTATGATGGTGTTGATTACTCACTAGATCAGAGCTTGCTGCCAGATGCTGTTCAAACATTCAGTTTTACTGAGGGTGTTGTAACCATCTCACTAAATGGCGATTTTAGTTTTGAAGTCGCTCATGATATCGACCACTCAAGCAGTGAAACTCTCGTCAAACAGTTCTCGTTTTTAGCTGAAGATGGTGATGGAGACACTGACACTTCATCGCTTGAGCTAAGTATCACTGACGGCCAAGATCCAATCATTGATTTGATCCCGCCTGTTACTCTCTCAGAAACCAACCTTGCTGATGGATCTTCTCCAAGCGGAAGTGCGGTCAGCGCTACCGAGACGGTTACCTTTACTGCAGGCAGTGATGATGTGGCGAGTTTCCGTATTGAACCAGCCGAGTTCAATGTCGGTGGTGCTCTGACGTCCAATGGGTTTACGGTAGAGATTAAAGAAGATTCGGCTAATCCAGGTACTTACATAGGCTTTATTACTGATGGCTTGAACGCTGAAGTTCCTGTATTCACGATTGCTTTCTCTACGAGCACATTGGGTGAATACACCTTTACTCTGCGTGAAGCGTTAGACCATGTAGATGGTTTAGATAAGAACGATCTGAGCTTTGATCTGCCTATTTATGCGGTTGATACGGACGGCGACGATTCATTGGTGTCTCAGCTTAATGTGACTATCGGTGATGATGTTCAAATCATGCAAGACGGTACGTTAGATATCACCGAGCCAAATCTTGCTGACGGTACAATCACAACCAACACCATTGATGTAATGCCAAATCAAAGTGCTGATGGCGCGACGATCACTCGGTTCACTTATGACGGTGTCGTAAACACACTGGATCAAAGTATTTCAGGAGAACAGCAGTTCAGCTTCACAGAAGGCGAACTGTTTATCACCCTTGAAGGTGAAGTGCGCTTTGAGCCTAATCGCGATCTAGACCACTCAGTGAGTGAAGATATCGTGAAGTCGATTGTGGTGACTTCAAGCGACTTCGATAACGATCCGGTGACTTCAACCATTACGCTGACGATCACTGATGGTGATAACCCGACGATTGATGTTATTCCAAGTGTTACGCTTTCTGAAATTAACCTGAGCGATGGCTCTGCTCCAAGTGGCAGCGCGGTAAGCTCGACTCAAACTATTACTTTTACCAATCAAAGTGATGATGTGGTTCGTTTCCGTATTGAGTCAACGGAGTTCAATACTAACGATGATCTTAAATCGAACGGTTTAGCTGTTGAGTTACGTGAAGACCCGGCAGGGTCGGGTGACTACATTGGTTTTACGACCAGTGCGACGAACGTAGAAACTCCAGTATTCACATTAAGCTTTAATTCTGGATCATTAGGTGAATACACGTTCACACTCATCGAAGCGTTGGACCACCAAGATGCCCGTGGCAACAACGACCTCAGTTTTGATTTACCTGTTTACGCGGTAGATAGTGATGGCGATGATTCATTGGTGTCTCCGTTAAACGTCACTATCGGTGATGATGTTCAAATCATGCAAGATAGTACGTTAGATATCGTCGAGCCCAATCTTGCAGATGGTACGGTAACAACTAACACCATTGATGTGATGCCAAATCAGAGTGCTGATGGCGCGACGATCACTCAGTTTACTTATGACGGTCAACTACGAACCCTTGATCAGAATGACAATGGTGAACAGCAATTCAGTTTTACTGAAGGCGAACTATTCATCACGCTTCAAGGCGAAGTGCGCTTTGAGCCCAACCGCAATCTCGACCACACGCTGAACGAAGACATTGTGAAATCAATCGTGGTGACATCTAGTGACTCCGATAACGATGTGCTTACCTCAACCGTCACGCTGACCATTACCGATGGTGATATTCCGACCATTGATAATGTGCCAACTGTGAACTTGTCGGAAACCAATCTGAGTGATGGCTCTGCACCAAGCGGTAGCGCGGTTAGCTCAACTCAAACTATTACTTACACCACTCAAAGTGATGATGTGACCAGCTTCCGTATTGAACCGACTGAGTTCAATTTTGGCGGCACTCTCACATCAAACGGATTAGCTGTCGAGCTGAAAGCTGACCCAACCACACCGGGCGGCTACATCGGTTATGTTACTGATGGTTCGAATGTTGAAACCAATGTGTTCACGATTAGTTTCTCGGATACCAATTTAGGTCAATACACCTTCACCTTACTTGAAGCACTAGACCATGTAGATGGCCTCGCAAATAATAATTTGAGTTTCGACTTACCGGTTTACGCGGTCGATAGCGATGGCGATGACTCGTTGGTGTCTCAACTTAACGTGACCATTGGTGATGATGTTCAAATCATGCAAGGTGGTACGTTAGATATCACTGAACCAAATCTTGCAGACGGCACAGTGACAACCAATACCATCGATGTGATGCCAGAACAAAGTGCCGATGGTGCGACGATCACTCAGTTTACGTATGACGGTCAAGTTCGAACACTGGATCAAACGGACACAGGTGAGCAGCAATTTAGCTTCACAGAGGGTGAGTTGTTCATCACTCTTGAAGGTGAAGTACGCTTCGAACCAAATCGCAATCTAGACCACACGGTTAGCGAAGATATCGTCAAGTCGATAGTGGTGACCTCAAGCGATTTAGATAACGATGTGGTGACGTCAACGGTCACTCTTACCATTACTGACGGTGATATCCCAACCATTGATGCGGTGCCAAGTGTCACTTTCTCTGAAACGAATCTTGCAGATGGTTCTTCACCAAGCGGCAGTGCAGTAAGCCAAACAGAGACGATTACCTTCACCAATCAAAGTGATGATGTTGCGAGTTTCCGTATTGAGCCAACCGAGTTCAATGTGGGCGGTGCACTGAAATCGAATGGATTTGCGGTTGAGATAAAAGAAGATTCGGCTAATCCGGGTACTTACATTGGCTTTATTACCAACGGTTCGGGCGCTGAAATCCCAGTGTTTACGATTGCTTTCTCTACAAGTACTTTGGGTGAATACACCTTTACCTTACTTGAAGCGTTAGACCATGCGGATGGTTTAGATAATAACGATCTGAGCTTCGATCTACCTGTTTATGCGGTTGACACAGACGGCGATGATTCATTGGTTTCGCAACTGAATGTGACCATCGGTGATGATGTTCAAATCATGCAAGACGGTACGTTAGATATCACTGAGCCAAATCTGGCTGATGGTACGATCACAAGCAACACTATTGATGTGATGCCAAATCAGAGTGCGGATGGCGCGACGATCACTCAGTTCACTTATGACGGTCAACTACGAACACTTGATCCGAATGACACTGGTGAACAGCTGTTCAGCTTCACTGAAGGTGAGCTTTATATCACCCTTGAAGGGGAAGTGCGCTTTGAACCTAATCGCGATCTAGACCACTCAGTTAGTGAAGATATCGTGAAGTCGATTGTCGTGACTTCAAGCGATTTTGATAACGACCCGGTGACTTCAACCATTACGCTGACCATTACTGATGGTGACAATCCGACTATTGATGCGGTGCCGAGCGTATCACTTAAAGAAGCGGATCTCGCTGATGGCTCATTGCCAAGTGGTAGTGCGGTTAGCCAAACGGAAACCATCTCATTCACGAATCAAAGCGATGATGTTGAGAAATTCCGTTTAGAGCCTAGTGAGTTTAATAGTGATGACTCATTGAAATCCGATGGTCTGCCAATTGATCTGAAAGAAGATCCTGCAGGCTCAGGTAACTATGTTGGTTTTACAACTAGTGCCTCTAATGTAGAAACACAGATTTTCACATTAAGCTTTAGCGCTGCGACTCTGGGGCAATATACTTTTACGCTGTTGGAGAATATCGACCACGAGGATGGTCGTGGCAATAACGACTTCACGTTCGAACTACCAGTTTACGCGGTTGATACCGACGGTGATGACTCGTTAATGTCACCGCTATCGGTAACGATTACTGATGATGTTCAAGTGATGGTGAGTGGTTCGCTTAGTATCGAAGAGCCTACTGTTGCCGACTTGTCTGCAGGTACGCCAGCGACATCCGTTTTCGATGTATTAACATCCGCAAGTGCCGATGGCGCGAGTGTGACTCAATTTACCTATGACGGCACCGCTTACTCTCTAGACCCGAATGATGCGACCGAGCAAGAGTTTACCTTCACCGAAGGCTCACTGTTTATCACGACTCAAGGGGAAGTCCGCTTTGAGCCAAACCGCGATTTAGACCACTCGGCTGGCGATATCGTTAAGAGCATCGTGGTGACGTCAAGCGATGGCGATGATGACATTCTTACCTCAACAGTAATGCTGACCATTACCGATGGTGATGTTCCGACCATTGATGTCATTCCTCCAATCTCACTATCTGAAACGAACCTAGCCGATGGCTCTGATCCATCTAACTCTGCGGTCAGCGACACCAAAGTCATTCAGTTTACTCATGAGAGTGACGATGTTGAGTCGTTCCGTATCGAGCCAACAGAGTTCAATACTCTAGGTACGTTAACGTCAAACAACTTGGCGGTTCAGCTAAAAGAAGATCCTAACAGTGCTGGTGATTACATCGGTTTTGTTAAAGACGCATCGGATGTTGAAACCAACGTCTTCACTATTAGCTTCTCGGATACCAACTTAGGTCAATACACCTTCACCTTACTTGAAGCGTTAGACCATGTTGATGGCCTTGCAAATAATGATCTGAGCTTTGACCTGCCTGTTTACGCCGTTGATAGCGATGGCGATGATTCTTTGGTTTCTCAGTTAAATGTAACCATCGGTGATGATGTTCAAGGCATGAGCAATGGCATCCTGAATATCGAAGAGCCGACCGTCGCCGATCTGGCCGCAGGGGTGGTGACCACAACTACCATTGATGTGATGCCAGAGCAGAGTGCTGACGGTGCTACCATTACTGAGTTCACTTACGATGGTGGGACTCCACTGACGCTTGACCAAGCTGATACCGGTGAGCAAGAGTTTGTGTTTGCTGAAGGCTCTTTGTTTATCACACTTGAAGGTGAAGTACGCTTCGAACCAAACCGCAATCTAGACCACACGGTTAGCGAAGACATTGTGAAATCGATTGTGGTGACATCCAGCGATGGCGATGTGGACGTCGAGACCGCGACGGTTGTTCTGACCATTACTGATGGTGATATTCCAACCATCGAATCCGTACCAAGCGTGACGCTATCAGAAACACAGCTTGCCGATGGCTCGACACCAAGCGGCAGTGCGGTGAGTCAAACCGAGACTATCTCGTTTACCAACCAAAGTGATGATGTTGAGAAGTTCCGAATCGAACCAACTGAGTTCAATGTGGGTGGTGCGTTAACGTCGAACAACATTGCGGTTGAGCTTAAAGAAGACCCAGCAGACTCAGGCATCTATACCGGCTTTATTGATGACGGTGGAACGGACGTTCCTGTCTTCAGCTTAAGCTTCTCAGGTACCACGTTGGGTGAATACACCTTCACGTTGCTTGAGGCGTTAGACCATGCCGATGGCTTAGATAACAACGAACTGACCTTCGATTTGCCAGTTTATGCGGTGGACTCAGATGGTGATGATTCATTAATGTCGCCGTTGTCGGTGACCATTGGTGATGACGTCCAAATCATGGCGAACGGTACGCTGGATATTACCGAGCCGAATTTAGCTGACGGTACGGTGACGACCAATACGATTGATGTAATGACGGCGCAAAGTGCCGATGGAGCTGTGATTACCCAGTTCACTTATGACGGTGGTACCGCTCAAACTCTAGATCCAACAATCACAGGCGAGCAGAAATTTACGTTCACTGAGGGTGATGTGTTCGTCACCATCGAAGGTAATGTGCGCTTTGAACCGAACCGTGATTTAGACCACGAGAGTGGCGATATCGTTAAATCTCTCGTCTTCACGTCAAGCGATGGCGATGTGGATGTTGAAACAGCCACTGTCACACTGACGATTATTGATGGTGATATCCCAACGATTGAATCGGTGCCAAGCATCGCGCTTGCTGAAGCAGATTTAGCGGATGGCTCGTCACCAATCATGGGGGCCGTGAGTCAAACAGAAACCATCTCATTCACGAATCAAAGCGACGATGTAGAGAAGTTCCGCCTAGAGCCAAGTGAGTTCAACAGTGATGATTCATTGAAATCCGATGGTCTGCCAATTGATCTGAAAGAAGATCCTGCAGGCTCAGGTAACTATGTTGGTTTTACAACTAGTGCCTCTAATGTAGAAACACAGATTTTCACATTAAGCTTTAGCGCTACGACTCTGGGGCAATATACCTTTACGCTGTTGGAGAATATCGACCACGAGGATGGTCGTGGCAATAATGACTTCACGTTTGAGCTACCAGTTTACGCGGTTGATACCGACGGTGACGATTCGTTAATGTCACCGCTATCAGTCACCATTACCGACGATGTACAAGTGATGGCGAGCGGGGCGCTGAATATTGAAGAGCCAACTGTCGCCGACTTGGCTGCAGGTACGCCAACGACATCCGTTTTCGATGTATTAACATCCGCAAGTGCTGATGGCGCGAGTGTGACTCAATTTACCTATGACGGCACCGCTTACTCTCTAGATCCGAATGATGCGACCGAGCAAGAGTTTACCTTCACCGAAGGCTCACTGTTTATTACGACTCAAGGGGAAGTGCGCTTTGAGCCGAACCGCGATTTAGACCACTCAGCAGGCGATATTGTTAAAAATATCGTTGTGACATCAAGCGATGGCGATGATGACGTTCTTACCTCAACAGTGACGCTGACCATTACCGATGGCGATATTCCAACGATTGATAATGTACCAAGTGTTACGCTATCTGAATCCAACCTGAGTGATGGCTCTACTCCAAGCGGCAGTGCGGTCAGTCAAACTGAGACGATTACCTTCACCAACCAAAGTGATGATGTGACGAGTTTCCGTATTGAACCTACTGAGTTCAATATTGGCGGCCTTCTAAAATCGAATGGACTGACGGTTGAGTTGAAAGTCGACCCAAGTACGCCGGGTGGCTACATCGGCTTTGTGACGACGGCGCCTAATGTTGAAACGAACGTGTTCACGATTAGTTTTTCGGATACCAATATCGGTCAATACACCTTCACACTGTTGGAAGCGTTAGATCACGTTGATGGGCTAGGAAATAACAACCTAAGCTTTGACCTGCCGGTTTACGCTGTTGATAAAGATGGTGATGATTCACTGGTGTCTCAACTCAATGTGACTATCGGTGATGATGTCCAAATCATGCAAAACGGCACATTAGATATCGTTGAACCGAATGTTGCTGATTTGGCTGGTGGTACTGTAACGACCAATACCATCGATGTGATGCCAGAACAAAGTGCCGATGGCGCGACGATCACTCAATTTACGTATGATGGTCAAACTCGAACATTGGATCAAACTGACAATGGTGATCAGCAATTTAGCTTCACAGAAGGTGAGTTGTTTATCACTCTTGAAGGTGAAGTGCGTTTTGAGCCAAATCGTAATTTAGACCACACAACGAGCGAAGACATCGTGAAGTCGATTGTGGTGACTTCAAGTGACTTCGATAACGATCCCGTGACAGCAACGGTTACGCTGACGATTACCGATGGTGATATCCCAACCATCGATGCCGTGCCAAGCGTTACTCTATCTGAAACTAACCTTAGCGATGGCTCTAGCCCGAGCGGTAGCGCAGTAAGTCAAACCGAGACGATTACTTTCACTAACCAAAGTGATGATGTGACGAGTTTCCGCATTGAACCAACTGAGTTTAATGTCGGTGGTGTACTGAAATCGAATGGGTTTGCGGTCGAGATAAAAGAAGATTCTGCTAATCCGGGCACTTACATAGGCTTTATTACCAACGGTTCGAGCGCTGAAGTCCCCGTGTTTACCATTAGCTTCTCTTCAGCCACGTTAGGTGAATACACTTTCACTCTACTTGAAGCGCTAGACCATGTTGCTGGCCTAGCGAACAATGATCTGAGCTTTGATCTGCCTGTTTATGCGGTAGACAGTGATGGTGATGATTCACTGGTATCGCAGCTTAATGTAACGATTGATGATGATGTTCAAATCATGCAAGGTGGTGCGCTCAATATTACCGAGCCGACCGTCGCTGATTTAGCGGCAGGTACACCGACCACGGCTACTTTTGATGTCATGCCAAACCAAAGTGCTGACGGCGCGACCATCACTCAGTTCACTTATGATGGCGTCGTAAACACCCTCGATCAAAATATTGCAGGCGAACAGCAGTTTATCTTCGCAGAAGGCAAACTGTACATTACCCTCGAAGGTGAAGTTCGCTTTGAGCCTAATCGAGATCTTGACCATACGGCCGGCGATATTGTTAAGTCGATAGTGGTGACCTCAAGCGATTTCGACAAAGACTCAGTCACGTCAACCGTTACGTTAACGATCACCGATGGTGATATTCCAACCATTGATGTTATTCCAACGGTTAGCTTATCTGAAACGAACCTGACGGATGGTTCAGCCCCAAGTGGCAGTGCGGTAAGTCAAACCGAAACCATCACCTTCACTAATCAAAGTGATGATGTGGTCCGCTTCCGCCTTGAACCAACAGAGTTCAATACCAATGATGCACTCACATCGAATGGTTTAGCTGTTGAATTACGTGAAGATCCGCAAGGGTCGGGCAACTACATCGGATTTACAACCAGCTCGTCGAATGCGGTAACCACAGTATTTACGTTGAGTTTTTCTGGGACAACCTTAGGTGAATACACCTTTACCTTAATCGAAGCCTTGGATCATCAAGATGCACGTGGCAACAACGACCTGAGTTTTGATCTGCCTGTGTATGCGGTGGATAGTGACGGCGACGATTCGTTAGTCTCTCAGCTTGGCGTGACTATTGGTGATGATGTGCAGTTGATGCAAGGCGGCACAATAACCAGTCGTGAGCCTGCTGGAGTCGTCGAAACATCGAATACTCTGGACGTGATGCCAAATCAGAGCGCAGATGGAGCAAAAATCACTTCATTTGTGTTTGATGGAAACAGTGCAGAAAGCCTTGATCTCAATGTGAATGGCGAGCAAGAGTTTGTGTTCACTGAAGGTTCTGTATTTATTACCACAGAAGGTGAGATACGATTCGAGCCTGTGCGAAATCAAGATCACACGAGTGGTGATATTACTAAGACGATTGTTGTTACATCTACTGACCTTGATGGTGATATCGTCTCATCTACCGTGACATTGAAGATTACCGATGGTGATCTTCCAACGATCGATTTGGTCCCTGGAATTACGCTCTCAGAAGTGGATCTCGCTGATGGTTCTTCGCCAACCGGCAATCCAGTGGCGATGACTCAAGTTATTACCTATTCAGAGGGTAGTGACGATGTTAGTTATTTCAGAATTGACCCTGCTCAGTTCAATACTTCGGGGGCTTTGAAGTCGAATGGATTAGAGGTTGAGATTAAAGAGCAGCCAGCGAATTCTGGTAATTACATTGGCTTCGTCAAGGACGGTTCTAACGTCGAAACCAACGTCTTCACGATCAGTTTCTCGACAACCAATCTAGGGCAATATACGTTCACACTGCTTGAAGCGTTAGACCATACAGATGGATTACAAAACAATACTCTAAGTTTCGATGTCCCTGTTTTAGCGGTTGATACCGATGGTGATGATTCTGCAATGTCGCCAATGACCGTGGTGATCACCGATGATGTACAAGGCGTTCAAGATGGGGCGTTAAGTATCACTGAGCCTTCACTTGCTGATATAGCAGCAGGTACGCCAACCACGCCAACAATCGACGTTATGCCGACACAGAGTGCTGATGGCGCGAAAGTGACTCAGTTTATCTACGATGGTGGCACGGCTGTTACGTTAGACCCAACTGTGTCTACAGAACAAGTTTTTACCGTAACCGATGGCTTACTGTACATCACGATTGAAGGTGAGGTGCGCTTTGAACCAAGTAGAAATCTAGACCATTCATCTGGCGATATCGTGAGAACGATAGTCGTGACGACCAGTGATTTTGATAACGATACCGATACCGCGGATGTCACGTTGACGATCAAAGACGGAATTGATCCGGTTATCGATGTAGTGCCAGATATTAACCTATCGGAAGTTGGTCTTGCTGATGGCTCTATGCCGAGTGGTTCAGCGGTTAGCTCGACACAAACGATCACTTATACCGTGGGTAGTGATGATTTAAGCCACTTTAGAATTGCAACCAACGAGTTCAATCCTGGCGACCTACTCAAATCAAATGGTCTTGTTGTTCAGTTAAAAGAAGATCCTGCTTCACCTGGCGACTACATCGGGTTTACTGATGACGGGGCCGGTAACGTAACTAATGTATTCACCATTGATTTTGATAGCGTTAATAAAGGGCAGTTCACCTTCACTTTGATTGAGGCGTTAGATCACCTTGATGGTGATCTTAATAACAGCCTCAACTTCAACCTGCCTGTTTACGCCGTTGATACCGATGGTGATGATTCGGTTAAACGCGATGTCATGGTAACGATACAAGATGACATTCAACAGATGCAAGATGGCACGTTAAGCATCACAGAGCCAAATACTGGCACACCAACCACTGCTACTGTTGATGTAATGCCTACACCAAGTGCTGATGGGGCGACCATTACTCAGTTTACTTTTGGTGGCGGTTCAGCGATCACCTTGGATCAAACTAACAATGGCGAGCAAGAGTTTACCTTCACTGAAGGCTCACTGTTTGTCACGCTAAGCGGTGATGTAAGGTTCGAACCAAACCGAAATCTAGATCATTCTGCGGGCGACATTGTTAAGTCGATTGTGTTTACGTCTTCTGACTTTGATAAAGATACCTTTTCATCAACAGTCACGCTTACGATTGTTGATGGCGATGGACCAACAATCAACGTTGTGCCAAGTGTCAGCTTGTCGGAAAGCTTACTTGCGGATGGTTCGACACCTAGCGGAACGCCTGTCAGTGTGACTCAGACTATCACCTCGCTAGCGAGCAGTGATGACATTGGAAAAATAGTCGTTGAAGCTGGGCTGTTCAATACCAACGGCGTGTTGAAGTCTGATGGCCTTGAATTGAGTTTACGTGAGGAGCCTGCGGGTTCTGGCGACTACATTGCGTTTACGACGGATGGTTCGGGTGGTGAGAAAATCATATTCACCCTAGATTTTGATGATACTAATCCTAGCCAGTATACCTTTACGCTGCTTGAGCGTTTGGATCACGTTGATGGCTTAGGAAGCAACGATCTGAGTTTTGATCTTTCTGTTTACGCGCAAGACACCGATGGCGATATTTCAGCGTCTAAACCGCTTTCAGTAACCATCACCGATGATGTCCAGTTAATGAAGTCTGGTGCGCTTAGCATCACTGAACCAAGCACGGGCACACCTACCACAACGACATTTGATGTGATGCCTGCGCAAAGTGCTGATGGCGCCACCATAACCAAATTTACTTATGGTAGTCAGCCTGAAGAGTCTCTGGTGCAAACCAACACTGGTGAGCAAGAGTTTGTATTTACGGAAGGTTCGTTGTTTATCACGCTTGAAGGTGATGTGCGCTTTGAGCCTAATCGAAACCTGAATCATTCTGGTGGTGATATCGTTAAGACGATTACCGTGACATCAGAAGATAAAGACGGTGATATTGTTACTTCGACCGTGACATTGACGATTTCAGATGGTGCTCCACCGGTAATTGATACTGTACCAACGGTTGCATTGGAAGAAGCGAATCTCGTGGATGGTTCATCTCCGAGCTTACCTGTGAGCCAAACTGAAACCATTGCTTTCACAGCGGGAAGTGATGATGTGAGCTATTTCCGTATTGATACCACTCAGTTCAACACGTCTGGTGATTTGAAATCGGATGGCCTAGTGGTTCAGCTTAAAGAAGATCCAGCCAACAGCGGAACCTATATTGGTTTCGTTGAGAGTGGGGGTGTTCAAACGGATATCTTTACCATCACTTTTAATAGTGTAGTGCTAGGCGAATACACCTTCACTTTGTTGGAAGAGCTCGATCATCTGCCTGTGCAAGGCAACAACGATCAAGTATTCACTCTGCCAGTGATCGCGGTCGACCAAGACAATACCGACTCTGTGATGAAACCTTTGACCGTTACTATCACCGATGATGTGCCTGTCATTACCGATACGACAGCGACCAGCACATTTGTGGTTGATGAAGATGATCTCGGCTCTGCGATTTCTCAAGCAACAGGTGCATTTGTTACCACAGAAGGTGCAGACCAAGTAGAGGTTTACGAACTGCGTAATATCTCTGCGCTTGAAGCGACATTGACCTCTGGAACTGAAGCGATTTCTATTACAGAAGTCACAGGTGCCGCCAACACAACGACCTATCAAGGTACGACGACAAGTGGAACTCCTATCTTCACGCTCGCGCTAGCGAATGACGGCTCTTATACGTTTACGTTGCTAGGTCCTCTAAACCATCCAACAAGCCCGAATTCCAATACCTTAACGATTCCATTTGATGTCGTTGCGGTTGATGGTGACGGCGATGATTCTAACCAATATGTATTGCCAATCGAGGTGCTAGACGATGCGCCAGTAATGAGTGCGCCGACGGGTGAAACGGTTGTCGATGAAGACGATCTTACTGGTATTGGTTCCGATCAATCTGAAGACACCATTATTAATGGCCTGTTCACTGTCGATGAAGGCGCGGATGGTGTTGTGAAGTATGAACTGGTTGATGAAGATTTGGTTCTGACTGGCTTAACCTCCAACGGAGAAAGTTTAGAGTGGCTTGCTGTTTCACAAAGCGGCACAACATTTACTTACGTTGCTCAAACAGCAACGAGTAATGAAGCTGTGTTTGAGATTATTTTCGATACCTCGGATAACAGCTATCAGTTTGAATTGTTTAAACCACTTAAGCACCCTGATGGCGCGAATGAAAACGCAATTGACCTTAACTTTTCTGTTGTTGCAGAAGATTTTGATCAAGACCAATCAAACGCGATCGATTTGAAAATCACGGTGACTGATGATGTTCCATTGGTGACAACTCAATCGATCACACGAATTGAAGGCCAGGGCTATGGTAATTCCAAAGTTGACATGTTTGCTAATGCGACGGATGTCGGCGCGGATGGCGCGGTACTGAGTCGAATTGAGGGCATTACCAGTAATGGTGCAGATATTGTTTTCCGTACAGGAAACAGCGGGCCGTACAGCAGCAGTTTCGATTTAAATAGCGGTAGTCAACAAGTACGAGTGTACGAACAAACCGACGATGGTAGTGGTGGCGTGGACACCCGTGAGCTAGGGCGTTTGCGTATCAACTCAAATGGCGAGGTTGAATTTAGAGCTAACGGATATCTCGATCATGACGGCCTAGACACCATCGATTTTTCGATTAATGTGATTGCGACGGATGGCGATTTAGATACCTCTGAAACACCGTTAGATATAACGATTACTGATAGGGACTCTACAAGAATCGCTCTGAAAGTGACGACCTTCGAGGATGCGGGTAGAGACTCAACCATACCTTATGCAACAGGCGATGAGCCGGCTCTTGAGAATATTCAAGATAACCAAAATAGTTTGCCTAATGCGCCAGCTCAAGTTGCGCTGCAAGTTAGTCTGTATGACCAAGATAACGCTGAATCTATTGGCCAGTTGACGATTAAAAGCCCGAACGGAGGTGATAGTCATCAAGGTACTTTTTATTACTTTGATGGTGCTGACTACATTGAATTAGTGCCTGAGTCAAATGGGAGCATTATATTTGGTCCTCCTCAACTCGAACAAAGCTTTGCTCCAAATCCGAATGAGCCAAGACAAACTATTGCGACGATAGACAACTTGTTCTTTGTTCCGGACCAACACGCTAGTTCGGATGAAACTGGTGGGCGCGTTCGTTATGAGCTAGAAATTGAGAAAAATGGCAATACGGATCACACCATCAACTCAAACTTCAGAATCGAGATTGAAGCGGTGGCTGATATAGCGACTTGGGATGATTCCAACAGCACTTATCATTATCAAGTGAACGAAGATGAAGACAACGTTACTTTGCAGCTGAACGCAGAGTCGCAAGATAACAGTAATACTGAGACGATTACCTATGAACTTGAGGCTGTTCAAGGTGATGGGAAGTTCGAGCTGCTTGATAAGAACGGCAATGTGCTTACGCTGACGACGGATGGTGTATATGAAATAGCGGCAGAAGACATTAACAGCACCGTAGTTAACCCGATCGATAACTTCTCTGGTCAGATTGAATTCAAAGCAATAGCGGTTACAAAGGAAACACTGAACCCTTATGAAGATACCGCCAATGGCGGAGCAAATGATAAAACTCAAGCTCGTTCTGTAGAGCAAAACATCATTATTGATGTCACTGCTGACGCCGACCCTGGAAAACTCAGTGTGAGCCGCATTAGGATCAACGAAGACAACATTGATGATCCTGATTATCTAGGTCCTCTTGATAATAAGGACGCATTCACGTTAGACGAAGTTATCACCATGACGGGATCCGTTGATACTGATGGATCTGAAGAACTCTTCGTTCGTATTAACAATATTACTGAAGGCGCGGTGCTTAGTAGTACTGATAGCAATGTAACCATCAACACCGTGACTATCAATGGCATCGTTTACCAAGAGATTGCTTATGCTGACTTAGCGAAAATTGAAGTTACTCCGACTAAACACAGCAATGTTGATTTTACCTTTGACGTAACCGGTGTGGTTAAAGATACCGCGAACCTATCTACAGGGGCGCAAGTTGATGAAGAAATCCTAGGAACTAAAACGGTTAACGTTGAGGTTAAAGGTGTTGCAGATATTCCTTATGGCGGTACAAACGGTACGGCTTGGACAGCAATCACCGATGGCACAACATCTGGTGTTCAAACCACGATCCAAGAGAGCCAGAATGGAGACAACTATGCCGAGCTTGATTTCACCGTGTTGTCGGGAGAGAGAAGACCTGATCCTGCAGCAGTAGATCAAACCCCATTACCTGACGATGGTTCAGAATCCATAACCGTTATCCTCTCGGGTATTCCTGATGGCGTTATTCTGGAAGACGGTGACGGTACCATTATTGACCTTAACTTTGTCGGTTACGAAACCGGTCCGGGTGGTAGCCCTGATCTGTCTAAACCTATCTACGAAGCGAACATCACTGACGCAGGTAAAACCTCAGGAATCCGCATCAGACCTGTCGATTCTTCAACAGAGAACATTCACATTCAGGGTAAAGTGATCGTGACTGAGAATGACGGTCATACGCTTACGTTTGACCAAGAAGTGCGAGTGTTAGTCGAACCTAGAATCGATACCTCAGCGACGTACAGCACAGTCACTAATGGCGATGAAGATACGGCGATCAGTATTGATTGGCACCCAGAGGGTACTGATTATATTGATGATGATGAGCATTTCACTTCTATTGTGATCAGTGCCATTCCGACAGATGTTGAAAGTGTTGTGGTTAATGGCGATGTAACTTGGGTTTACGATGCTTCAGCAGGCACTTTAACCATTACGCCGAAGAGTGGACAGACGGCAGAAGAGTTTACTCAAATTGCACTGAACAATAATTTTATTCAGATCACACCTGAACAAGACTCGAGCACCGACTTTACGCTTAATACGGTTGTCATGATCGAAGAGCGAGATCATGAGTATGTTGATGCGACTGATCCTGGTCAGGGCATCGCTATCGCGACAATCACGGGCTCGATTGATGTTATCGTACGTCCAGTCGTTGAGCCGAAAGACGCTAGCAACAAGCTTATCGTCGATGATGTGCTGGGTACTGGAGCACTAGCAACCGTAGTTGCTGATGCAAACACTGGCGTGCTTAAGTTCACAACCAACAGCGATAATACATCGGTTACGGATGAGTTCGTCATTCGATATCAAGAAACAGATGCTTCGTCCGCTATCGAAGAAGTTGACCAGTTAGTTATTGAATTAACAAACGTGGACGGTTCGGAGCTATCAGATGCTGTACTCAATCAACTGCTCGTTATTGGCGCTGCTTATGAAGGCAATGGGCGCTGGGTTGTAACGAATGAAGACATATTTAGCATCAGTGCACCGAACGGCCTTGTTCTTCCTTCAGGAAACAGCGGGGCAGGAGGGTTCAATGACATCAAGATGGATATCTTTAGCACGGTAATAGACCGAGGTGATGGTGCTGAGGTTGAGTCATCTACGGCCGCTCGTAGGGACGGAGAAGTCACTCTGTCATTCCCTCAAGTGGTGGCTGGGAGTACTAAGGTTGCAGCCGATATTGATATAACACCAGACAGTGTTGTTGATGCGATTGAGGACACCCAGTTAGATCTAGGTACGGCATTGAATGGTTTAATTACTTTCTCGGGCGAAGATGACTCAACTGATCAAGTGACCATCATTATTGATGACAGTGTGACCATTAATCCAGGAGCGGTGAACGAAGTCACCTTACCAATTAGTTTATCGGGAAGCAGCGACCTAGACTTTGTTAATGGCAAATATGTATTCCAGACTACCGTCGATCAAGGGGTCTCGACCGACCTCTCTGGACTACTGCTTAACTTACCAGCCGACTACTCCGGCGACTTTAGGTTGCCGTTGACGATAGTAACTAAAGACGTATTGTCGGGGGATGAGAAAACTCTAGTGACAGAAGTAGTCATTAAAGTTGCTCCTGATGTTGAAGGTAACCCAGATATTGACGTTACTGTCGTTGGTTCGCTTGACGATTCGTTTAACCCTGTCGATACCGACGGTCAAGCAGGGCAAGATCCAGTCGGCTACGAAGATACCTATATCCAACTTGATTTCAGCTCGACCATTGATGACCAAGTAAGCGGAGTTGAAGGTGGTGACGAAAAATTCACCTCTATCACACTGACGTTAAATGACACGAGTGTTGGGGCTTTCTATACCAGCGCAGGGGTATCGCTTGGCACATCGGTGACCTTTAATGAAGCTGAGATTAATGCAGGCGCGTTGGATAATGTACTATTCCGACCGGCGTTAAATTACCCAACAGATAATGACGTAAATCAGGTGCAAGTGAATGTCAGCGGGACGATTACCGATACTGCTACATACAATGATGCAGCTTCGCCAACTGGCAGCGCGACTGATACCGATACTTTCTCTACCAATGTCAGTTTTGAAGTCGTTCCTGTGGTGGATGACGTGTCTGTCACTGGCCCGGGTAGCGATCCTGATGTTATCGAGATTACGGGTACTGAGGACCAGTTGATTTCTTTGTCGGGCACTGGGCCTGTATCGATTGCACTGACTGACCTTGATGGCTCAGAACAGTTTGTGTCGATTAAGTTTACAGATGTACCTGATGGCTTCCAGATGCGTGCAGATGCTGGTTCGGCATACACGGTGAAGAATAATGGTGGTGGTGAGTGGAGTGTTCAACTACCTCAAGCATCAGGGTTATCGTTCGACTTGAGTGAGATTTCGATTTTACCGCCTAAGGACTTCAGTGGTACGGCTGAATTTGGTGTTGCCGTATTTACTCAAGAATCTTTGTTGGGTGTGCCTACTGCAGCATCAAATCTGCCAAGCTTTAAGCTGCATGTGGTACCTGTGGGTGATGATGTTGATACTAATCCAACAGATTCTGTGACAGGTAACGAAGGTCAAAACATTGATATCGAAATCAATGCGACGATTTTGGATAAAGAGCTATCTGCAACGGGCAACGGCACTTATACCGAGAATGCACCAGAGACACTTCGAGTAGAAGTTGCGGGCGTTCCTCAAGATGCCTCTATCTATTATCCAGACGGCACAACCTTGGCTAGTTATGATCCAGTTACGCAGCTTTGGACACTTGATGTTCCTGCACAGTCGCTCGATAAGATCGTATTCAATTCAGGTGAACACAATAGCGATACGGGTAATGTATTAGGCATTAATGGCCCGCTGCAGATTACCGTTCGCTCTGTGGATACTGACGCTGATAACACCGAATATTTGGGGACGCCAACCAGCTTCGATGTTGATCTGGTGATTGATCCTATTAACGATCAACCGATCTTTGTGAACGTAACGAATATTGAAACATCGGAAGACATTAGTGTTGCTATCGACAACTTTAGTATCTACGACGTTGATGCTAACTTTGATAATCCAGACGCTCCGTATGTTCTTACGTTGCAAGTCGATCAAACACTTCCGGGAGCGCAAGGTGTGTTTGAGTTTACGAGCTCACCTGACGTGACGTTTGTATTGCAACCTGGTGGCTCATTGGTGATTACCGGTAAAGAAGCCGACATCAATACCGCATTGACCAATGGAGCAGTGACGTTCAAACCCGATCCAGACCAGAATTACCTCAACCAGAGTGGTTTAGTCACGATCAATGCAACGCTCGATGATGGTGGTAATAACGGCTTGATTGACGCGGGTGATCCGAATACGGCTCAAACTAATCAAACTACGTTCACCATTAAGGTGACGGAAGTGAACGATGCGCCTGTCGCGACAGATGTTGATTTAGGTTCGATTGCCGAGGAAGGCCAGCTTGTTATCGTTGAAGGTGACTTAATTGCAGCAAGCTCTGACCCAGAAAACCACAACTTAACAGTAACTGGTGTAACTCTGACTCAGGGACAAGGCCAACTAACCCGCTTTGAAAATGCAGGTGGCGCCGATGACGCGGCGATTACCGGACCATTCTGGCTATTTGTAGCGGACAACGACTTTAACGGTGACGTTAAGTTCACTTATACCGTAGAAGACGATGGTACAACTAACGGCGTAAATGATTTCTTAACGGATACCGCTGAAATAAGCGTTGCGGTAACGGAAGTGAATGATCAGCCAGTGGCAACGGACATCGACTTGGGCACCATCCTTGAAGAAGGTCAGTTGATCATCAAAGAGGGCGATTTAATTGCTGCGACGAGCGATCCGGAAAACGACACGATTACCGTGACTAATCTGGCGCTCGATGAAGGCCAAGGTCAACTACAACGCTTCGAGAACGTAGGTGGTGCTGATGATGCTACGATCACTGGCCCATACTGGGTATTTACGGCAGCTGATGAATACAACGGCAACGTTAAGTTTACCTATACCGTAGAGGATGATGGTACAACCAACGGCGCTAATGACTTCCTAACGGATACAGCGGAGATCACCGCGATTGTCGATGGAGTGAACGATACACCGGTCGTTAATGGTGACAGTGTCACTACGGTTATTGACGAGGATGCTGGTCAACTGTTGAGTGGTATCAATGTCAGTGACCCTGATTATGTAGATACATTTTCTGATGATCTGATGACCGTCACGCTGACGGTGGATTACGGTACATTGAATGTATCACTTCCAGCAGTGACGACGGTTGTTGTTAACGGCAACAACACGGGTTCAGTCATCTTAGTGGGGACATTGAGTGACCTGAATGCGTTGATTGATACGCCAACCAGTCCAAATGGTGTTTTCCTTGATGCGAGCCTGTCTCCAACCAATAGCATTGGATTAGAAGTTGTTGCCAAAGACAGCGGCAACCCTTCAGGTATTGCGATAGAGACAGCACCTGTGGTTTACAACATCGCGGTGACGCCAGTGGCGAATGCACCAACCCTGTCTATCGATAGTGCGACTAACTACGTGAGAAACATTACTGCGAGTCAGTCTGTGAGTGCGAGTGGCATTCCTTTAGTTGGGATTATCGCAGCCTTAACGGACATTACAGAAGAGCTAACGCTGCATATCAGTGATGTACCTGCTGGCGCTCAAATCACCAGTGCTGCGGGTTCTGTGACGGATCTTGGCGGTGGTGTTTGGGTAGCAACGGCAGATGCAATTGAAAGCTTGCAAGCGGTTGGGCTTTCTCAAACTCCAGGTAACTACACACTGAAAGTCGAGGCGGTTTCTGAAGAGACTGACAACAACGATACAGCAACCTCTGCATCGATTGACCTTAACTTGAACATTGTGTCTAACGCAGTTGATATTAACTTGGCTTCGGAAACCGATGATGTTCAGTTACTGGCTGGTGCTAATGCGACTGACTTAACGGGTGGTTCAGGGAATGATCGACTTGAAGGTGGCGCAGGTGACGATACGCTTGTTGGCGGTGACGGTAACGACACCCTGATTGGCGGCGGAGGCTCAGACATTCTGACTGGTGGTGATGGTATGGACTCGTTCGTATGGCTTAACATCGAAGATGGTGTTGAAGATACGATTACCGACTTTGATTTGTCGGAAGGGGACAGCATTGACTTGAGAGAAGTGTTGCCGGAGCTTAAAAATACATCTCCAGACATGACCGCGTTGCTACAACAAATAGACGCGAAAGTGGACGGGGATGATATTGAGCTTACGATCAACCCGGATGGCTTAGGTACTACGGAACAGGTGATTGTGGTTGAAGACCTTGCGCCACAGCTAACCTTAAGTAGCACCATGCCTTCGGACATTCTGGATGCATTGGTACAGCAGAATGTGATAACTCACGGTTAAAGCGAACCATTGAACCATAACGAAAGAGGCCAGCATTGCTGGCCTCTTTTTTGTTACGGTATAAATTGAAAAGAGTTACTTAAGGGAGTTGTGGATCAGGAACTCTTCTTCAACACCTTTCAATTTCATCTCATCCATAATGAAGTTCACCGTGTTCAACAAACGTTGTTCACCTTTAGGAATCAGGTAGCCGAACTGACTGTTGGTGAACGGGGTTTCGCAGCGGGCCGCTTCAAGACGTTCGTCAGTTACCTGATAGAACAGACCTTCAGGGGTTTCTGTCACCATCACATCAACTTTGCCTTCCGCTACTGCTTTTGGTACGTCGAGGTTGTTCTCGTAGCGTGTGAAGCTTGCGTTCTGCAAGTTCGCGTCGGCAAAGATCTCGTTAGTGCCGCCAATGTTCACGCCCACACGAACAGAAGAGTGGTTCACTTTCTCAATGCTGTCGTACTGTTCTGCGGTGCCTTTCGCAACCAAGAAACACTTACCAAAGGTCATGTAGCCTTGAGTTTGTTCCGCGTTTAACTGACGCTGCATTTTACGCGTAATGCCGCCCATCGCGATGTCGTACTTATCGTCGTCTAGGTCGGTCAGTAGATCTTTCCATGTGGTACGAACAATCTTCAATTCAACGCCTAATTGTTCCGCGATGTGCTGTGCAACATCGATATCGTAGCCAGAGTAGCTTTTACCATCGAAGTAAGAGAAAGGCTTGTAGTCACCTGTGGTGCCCACACGCAGAGTACCTGATTTTTGAATGTCTTCTAGCTGGTCAGCGTGTGCGACACCAGAAAGTGCCAGAGCAATGGAAGCAAGTAATAGTGATGTTTTTTTCATTGTAATTGTCTGTTGTGTTTGTGTTGTCATTCAAAGTAACAGAAACAATCAGAGAAAGAGATCAAACCATTGGAAAGGTTGGAAAAGAAGATGAAACGAGGGCAGGAGATAGGTATTTCTATGGTTTGTGAGCATTGTTCGAGGTGCGTTTCATATTCCGTTTTGATAAACCGAAGACAAACAAAAAGCCCATGTTATCGAATAACATGGGCTTCATTTTGGTTTAACTTGTTAGCTGCTTATTTAGCTATTTAGCTATTTGGCAACTGACTCGTTGTTCATCTTAGCCGGAGCTTTAGATGCGTTAACCAATAGGATACCAACGGTTAGTACCATTGAACCACATAGTAGGAACAACAAGCGTCCTGTTGGTTCGTTTGGAATCAGAGCCATTGCTAGGATACCGAAACCTGCTGTGCTGATAAGCTTACCAAGCATTGAACGCTGTTTAGTATCTAGGTTTTGTTGCTCTTCACCTTCCGCTACAAGCGGCGTGTTCCAGTTAGTGAATAGTTGGTCAACTTCTTTCTCACGCTCTGGCGATAGGCCTTTGTAGAAGCGAGAAGTCATGATGAAGTAACCACCTGTGAACACTACGTGAGCAGCTAAGCTAAGACCTACTTTCAAGTCGCTCCATTCACGGCCTGTAAGCGCTGTTTCTAGACCAAATAGGTTCTCGATGTCTTCTGCTTGCAGAGAGATACCGAAGATGTAAGAAACGAAACCACCAACCACTAGAGTAGACCAACCAGCCCAGTCAGGTGTCTTACGAATCCACATACCTAGTAGGACAGGGATAAGCATTGGGAAGCCAATCAACGCACCTACGTTCATTACGATATCGAACAAGCTTAAGTGACGCAGAGAGTTAATGAATAGACCAATCGCAATGATGAAAATACCCATCATGATAGTCGTTATCTTACTTACAATAACCAGCTCTTTCTGAGTCGCATTTTTACGAAGAATCGGGCTGTAGAAGTTCATTACAAAGATACCAGCGTTACGGTTCAAACCTGAATCCATAGAAGACATCGTTGCAGCGAACATTGCTGACATAAGAAGACCAACCATACCTGCTGGCATTACGTTTTGTACGAATGCTAGGTAAGCAGCATCACCGGCTTTATCGCCCATTGATGTGTATTGCTCAGCGAACTCAGGCATGAATGCACTAACGTACCAAGGTGGTAGGAACCAAATTAGTGGACCAACAACCATAAGGATACATGCTAGGCCTGCCGCTTTACGTGCGTTTTCACTGTCTTTTGCACATAGGTAACGGTATGCGTTGATGCTGTTGTTCATTACACCGAACTGCTTCACGAAGATGAATACAACCCAAAGGATGAAGATGCTCATGTAGTTTAGGTTGTTACCTAACATGAAGTCGCCGTCGAAGTTAGCAACAATGTTAGTTAAGCCGCCACCGTGGAAGTAAGCTGCTACCGCACAAGTGATTGTCACGGCCATGATTACAAGCATTTGCATGAAGTCAGAAGCAACAACCGCCCAAGAGCCGCCGGTTACTGCCATCAATACTAGAACCATACCCGTTACCACAATGGTAGCTTCCATTGGGATGTTGAATACCGCTGCTACAAAGATAGCTAGACCGTTTAGCCAGATACCTGCAGAGATAAGGCTGTCCGGCATACCTGCCCATGTGAAGAACTGTTCAGACGTTTTACCAAAGCGCTGACGAATAGCTTCGATCGCCGTTACCACACGAAGTTGGCGGAACTTTGGAGCGAAGTACATATAGTTCATGAAGTAGCCAAAAGCATTGGCTAAGAATAGGATTACAATAACGAAACCGTCATTGAACGCGCGTCCTGCGGCACCTGTAAACGTCCATGCTGAAAACTGTGTCATGAAGGCAGTTGCACCAACCATCCACCACAACATTTTGCCGCCCCCTCTGAAGTAATCACTTGTAGAGGTGGTGAACTTACGGAACATCCAACCAATCGCGATTAAAAAGAAGAAGTAGGCGAGAACAACAAAAGTATCAATAGTCATCTTTTCAGCCTTTTAAATATCATAATTAACTGGGCTTAGATTAACGCGTCCCAAGGTTTATTTGTACTACAATATGTCTTTAGTATGATCTAGGTCGCATTGATTTTTCGGTCTCTAACACGTGGTTATATAAGTAGTTGTTTTAATTGAATTTAAATGTGAGTGTATTTTGTTTGAGATCTAAAATAAATTGAGGGTTAAATGTTTATATGTATTACAATATAAACAAAAGCGCTTACTTTGCCGTATCTATAAGATTTTAATTATAACCGTAACAAATGTGCTACAAATTGGTGTGTTGTGCGACGACATTCACGTTAATTTGGAACCCTATACTGAAAATTTTTGTATTGAGATTTCAAGTGTAGCTCATTGTTTTCACTTCGCTATTTTCTGTTTATCTGCGGCCATGAAGCCTTTCTATGCTATTTATTCATCATAGAGGTGCGTATTTGAAATTTTTGTCACTGAGTGGGCGTTAAACTGGACGACGGGACACATTTTGCGGCTCACTTTGTCTATTGTGGTCTTCAGTGCATGCCATGAGAGATGCTTGATGACGTATCGAAAAGGACCATTGCTGGGTAAGGGGCTGGATAAGAAACTGGATAGGCGATAGGGGGCACCAGTAACGCTTCGCTAGATGCATACTGACGTAGATTGAAAGCCTTACATTACTCGTTCTTGCCTGTCTTAGTCACGGATCTTTACGAGCCCATAGGGAGAAAGGCGATAGGGTACAGGGGAAACAGAACGTTGATTGAGCGTGTTTACGGTTAGTCAGCGCAATAAATGACCGATAACAAAAAGCCCCACCGAGGTGAGGCTTCATCACTCAATCTAAAACAGATTAAGCGTTAACGTGATCAACTGCGTCACGAACAAGCTTGCCTAGTTCTTCCCACTTACCTTCGTCGATAAGGTTAGTTGGAACCATCCAAGTACCGCCACACGCAAGTACAGAAGGGATCGATAGGTATTCATCTACATTCTTCAAGCTTACACCACCAGTAGGCATAAATTTAACAGGGTAAACCGCTGTTAGTGCTTTAAGCATGCCAGTACCGCCAGAAGGCTCAGCAGGGAAGAACTTCAACGTGCGAAGGCCCATTTCCATTGCTTGTTCCACTAGGCTTGGGTTGTTAACACCCGGTACGATTGCAACGCCTTTATCGATACAGTATTGAACAGTGCGCGGGTTGAAACCTGGGCTTACGATGAAATCAACGCCAGCTTCGATAGATGCGTCAACTTGCTCGTTAGTCAGTACAGTACCTGAACCAATTAACATGTCTGGGAATTCTTTACGCATGATGCGAATCGCTTCGATTGCACATTCTGTACGTAGCGTGATTTCTGCACATGGCATGCCGTTTTCAACAAGTGCTTTACCTAGAGGGATAGCGTCTTCAGCACGGTTGATAGCGATTACAGGAATTACTTTTAGGTTTGCTAGTTGTTCATTTAATGTCGTCATGAATTCTTTCTCACGTTAAATGTGGGCTTGCTTTCAACTAAGCAAACCCTTGATTAATAGTTAAAGTGCGTAATTATAGAGACAGATCAGGCGTCGCTTCTAGAGGAATGATAGCACCTGGATGCTGAATCACAGTCCCTGCCACAATGTGACCTGCTAACGCTGCATCACGTGCATTGCCACCGCTTAAGCGCTTAGCTAGGAAGCCCGCGCTGAACGAATCGCCAGCCGCTGTTGTATCAACAATGTTGTCTACTGGATTTGGAGCAACGTACTGAGCGCTTTGGCTTTCAACTACTAGGCAGTCTTTAGCACCACGTTTAATGATGATCTCTTTCACACCAGATTCAGACGTACGTGCAATACACTGTTCAATGCTTTCGTCGCCGTACAACTCTTGCTCGTCATCGAACGTCAGTAGAGCCGTGTCAGTGTACTTAAGCATCTTCAAGTACCAAGAAATCGCTTCTTGTTGACTTTCCCAAAGTTTTGGACGGAAGTTATTGTCGAAGAATACTTGGCCGCCTTGCGCTTTAAATTTGTCTAAGAAGTTGAATAGCTGCGTGCGTCCATTCTCTGTCAAGATAGCAAGCGTAATACCACTTAGGTAAACCGCATCAAAAGAGAATAACTTATCAAGTAGGGCAGGCGTGTCTTCCTGGTCAAACATGAACTTTGCTGCAGCATCATTACGCCAGTAGTGGAAACTGCGTTCACCAGTTTCATCGGTCTCGATGTAGTAAAGCCCTGGTTGTTTGTGATCAAGCTGAGCAATTAAGCTAGTGTCGATACCTTCCGCTTGCCACTTTTCTAACATGTCGGTACTGAATGGGTCAGTGCCTAGCGCTGTTACGTAGCTCGTGTTGATATCTTGCTCTTTTGTTAAGCGAGACAAGTAAAGTGCAGTATTTAGTGTATCGCCACCGAAACTTTGCTTAAGCCCGTCTTGTTTCTTTTGTAGCTCAACCATGCACTCGCCAATGACCGCGATGTTTAATGATTTCATATGCTTACCTTAGCAACTGAGGTTGCGCTGTTTATTATTTTAGGAAATCTTCACGCGCAGGGTTGAAGATATCAAGAAGGATGCTGTCTTGCTCTAGTGCAACTGCACCGTGCATCATGTGTTTACGAGCGAAGTAAGCATCGCCTTCTTTAAGGACTTTCTTTTCGCCTTCAATCTCAGCTTCGAAGCTACCACGAACTACGTAACCGATTTGGTCATGGATTTCGTGAGTATGAGGGTGGCCAATCGCGCCCTTATCAAAACATAGGTGTACTGCCATTAGATCGTCAGTGTAAGCAACGATTTTACGCTTAATGCCGCCACCAAGTTCTTCCCATGGGTTTTCATCTAGGATAAAGAAAGAGTTCATTGTGTATCTCCTAATCTGTTTAAATCTTTTAAGTGTTACTTAACTTGCATCCATCATAAGGGAATGAGCCTAATTGTAATACAATATATCTAAATTTGTGTGATATTGATCAAGCGATACTTTATATAGCGTAAATAAATCAACAACTTAATAAATGGTTAATATTTACCATTAGCCAGCTACATCAATGACTTATGGCTAATTATGTGACTCTACTCATCATTTAGCGACGAATAGGTATAATTAAAGTTCATATTGTATTACTTTATATGGAGTTTGAAAATTTAATCAAAGTTTAAGCAGATAAACTCTTTATTGAGGGTGACAAAGAATATGACGACTAAACCAGTATTGTTGACTGAAGCAGAAATAGAGCAACTTCATCTTGAAGTGGGCCGTTCTAGCTTAATGGGCAAAACCATTGCAGCGAACGCGAAAGATCTAGAAGCATTCATGCGTTTACCTATTGATGTCCCAGGTCATGGTGAGGCTGGTGGTTACGAACATAACCGCCATAAGCAAAATTACACGTACATGAATCTAGCTGGTCGCATGTTCTTGATCACTAAAGAGCAAAAGTACGCTGACTTTGTTACAGAATTACTAGAAGAGTACGCAGACAAATACCTAACGTTTGATTACCACGTACAGAAAAACACTAACCCTACAGGTCGTTTGTTCCACCAAATCCTGAACGAACACTGCTGGTTAATGTTCTCAAGCTTAGCTTACTCTTGTGTTGCTTCAACCCTGACACAAGAACAACGCGACAATATTGAGTCTCGTATTTTTGAACCAATGTTAGAAATGTTCACGGTTAAATACGCACACGACTTCGACCGAATTCACAATCACGGTATTTGGGCAGTAGCGGCTGTCGGTATTTGTGGTCTTGCTCTTGGCAAGCGTGAGTACCTTGAAATGTCGGTGTACGGCATTGACCGTAACGACACTGGCGGCTTCCTAGCGCAAGTTTCTCAGCTGTTTGCACCGTCTGGCTACTACATGGAAGGTCCTTACTACCACCGTTATGCGATTCGTCCAACGTGTGTGTTCGCTGAAGTGATTCACCGTCATATGCCTGAAGTGGATATCTACAACTACAAAGGCGGCGTGATTGGTAACACAGTACAAGCGATGCTTGCGACGGCTTACCCGAACGGCGAATTCCCAGCTCTGAACGATGCATCTCGCACAATGGGTATTACAGACATGGGTGTTCAGGTTGCAGTGAGCGTTTACAGCAAACATTACTCATCTGAAAACGGCGTTGACCAAAACATTCTTGGTATGGCGAAGATTCAAGACGCAGTTTGGATGCACCCATGTGGTCTTGAGCTATCTAAAGCTTATGAAGCGGCGTCTGCTGAGCAAGAAATCGGCATGCCTTTCTGGCCAAGTGTTGAATTGAACGAAGGCCCTCAAGGTCACAACGGCGCGCAAGGCTTTATCCGTATGCAGGATAAGAAAGGCGACGTTTCTCAGTTAGTGATGAACTACGGCCAACACGGCATGGGTCACGGTAACTTTGATACGCTGGGTATTTCTTTCTTCAACCGTGGTCAAGAAGTACTGCGTGAATACGGCTTCTGTCGTTGGGTGAACGTTGAGCCTAAATTCGGCGGCCGTTACCTAGACGAAAACAAATCTTACGCTCGTCAAACAATTGCACATAACGCAGTAACGATTGATGAAAAATGTCAGAACAACTTTGACGTTGAACGTGCAGATGCAGTACACGGCTTGCCGCACTTCTTCAAAGTAGAAGACGAGCAAATCAATGGCATGAGCGCATTTGCTAACGATCATTACGAAGGTTTTGACATGCAACGCAGCGTGTTCATGCTAAACCTTGAAGAATTAGAATCTCCGCTACTATTAGATCTTTACCGTTTAGATTCTGAGAAAGGCGGTGAAGGTGAGCATCAGTACGACTACTCACACCAATATCAAGGTCAGATTGTTCGCACTAACTTTGAATACCAAGCAAACAAAGAGCTAAACACTCTAGGTGACGATTTCGGTTACCAACACCTATGGAACGTGGCAAGCGGTGAAGTGAAGGGCACAGCACTTGTAAGCTGGCTACAAAACAACACGTACTACACTTGGCTAGGTGCAACGTCTAACGACAATGCTGAAGTGATCTTTACTCGCACTGGCGCTAACGACCCAAGCTTCAACCTACGTTCAGAGCCTGCATTCATTCTACGCAGCAAAGGCGAAACAACACTGTTTGCTTCTGTTGTTGAAACGCACGGTTACTTCAACGAAGAATTCGAGCAATCTGTAAGTGCACGTGGTGTTGTGAAAGACATCAAAGTAGTGGCTCACACCAATATCGGTTCAGTAGTAGAAATTACGACAGAGAAATCAAACGTGACAGTGATGATCAGCAACCAACTTGGCGCGACTGACAGCACTGAACACAAAGTAGAACTGAACGGCAAAGTATACAGCTGGACAGGCTTCTACTCAGTAGAAATAATTTTAAACCCAGAATTAGCAAGCACAGCAGAGCAGGGGAAATAATAATGAGCTATCAACCACTTTTACTTAACTTTGATGAAGCAGCAGAGCTTCGTAAAGAACTTGGCAAGGATAGCCTTTTAGGTAACGCACTGACTCGCGATATTAAACAAACTGACGCTTACATGGTTGAAGTTGGCATTGAAGTTCCAGGTCACGGTGAAGGCGGCGGTTACGAACATAACCGTCACAAGCAAAACTACATCCACATGGATCTAGCCGGCCGTTTGTTCCTTATCACTGAGGAAACAAAATACCGTGACTACATCGTTGATATGTTAACTGCGTACGCGACGGTATACCCAACGCTTGAAAGCAACGTAAGCCGTGACTCTAACCCTCCGGGTAAGTTGTTCCACCAAACGTTGAACGAGAACATGTGGATGCTTTACGCTTCTTGTGCGTACAGCTGTATTTACCACACGATCTCTGAAGAGCAAAAGCGTCTGATCGAAGACGATCTTCTTAAGCAAATGATCGAAATGTTCGTTGTGACTTACGCACACGACTTCGATATCGTACACAACCACGGCTTATGGGCTGTGGCAGCGGTAGGTATCTGTGGTTACGCAATCAACGATCAAGAGTCTGTAGACAAAGCGCTTTACGGCCTGAAACTAGACAAAGTAAGCGGCGGTTTCTTAGCACAACTTGACCAACTGTTTTCGCCAGACGGCTACTACATGGAAGGTCCTTACTACCACCGTTTCTCGCTACGTCCAATCTACCTGTTCGCAGAAGCGATTGAACGTCGTCAGCCTGAAGTTGGTATCTATGAATTCAACGACTCAGTGATCAAGACAACGTCGTACTCTGTATTCAAAACAGCATTCCCAGACGGTACATTGCCAGCTCTGAACGATTCATCGAAGACAATCTCTATCAACGATGAAGGGGTTATCATGGCGACGTCTGTGTGTTACCACCGTTACGAGCAGACTGAAACTCTGCTTGGTATGGCTGATCACCAAAAAAATGTTTGGGTTCATGCTTCTGGTAAAACACTGTCTGATGCGGTTGATGCAGCAGACGACATCAAACCATTCAACTGGGGTAGCCTGTTTGTAACAGACGGGCCTGAAGGCGAAAAAGGCGGCGTAAGCATCCTTCGTCACCGTGATGTGCAAGACGACGACACAATGGCGTTGATCTGGTTTGGTCAGCACGGTTCAGACCACCAGTACCATTCTGCGCTAGACCATGGTCACTACGATGGCTTGCACCTAAGCGTATTCAACCGTGGCCACGAAGTGCTGCACGATTACGGCTTCGGTCGTTGGGTAAACGTTGAGCCTAAGTTTGGCGGTCGTTACATCCCGGAGAACAAGTCTTACTGTAAGCAGACGGTTGCTCACAACACAGTAACGGTTGATCAGAAAACGCAGAACAACTTCAACACAGCATTGGCTGAGTCTAAGTTTGGTCAGAAGCACTTCTTCGTAGCAGACGACCAGTCGCTACAAGGTATGAGCGGCACAATTTCTGAGTACTACACTGGCGTAGACATGCAACGCAGCGTGATTCTTGCTGAACTACCTGAGTTCGAAAAACCGCTAGTAATTGATGTGTACCGCATCGAAGCTGACGCTGAGCACCAGTACGACTTACCAGTTCACCACTCGGGTCAAATCATTCGCACTGACTTCGATTACAACATGGAAACAACGCTTAAGCCATTAGGTGAAGACAACGGTTACCAACATTTATGGAACGTTGCTTCAGGCAAAGTGAACGAAGAAGGTTCTCTAGTAAGCTGGCTACATGACAGCAGCTACTACAGCCTAGTAACCAGCGCGAATGCGGGCAGCGAAGTGATTTTTGCTCGCACTGGTGCTAACGATCCAGACTTCAACCTTAAGAGTGAGCCTGCGTTCATCTTACGTCAGTCTGGTCAAAACCACGTGTTTGCTTCTGTACTAGAAACGCATGGTTACTTTAACGAGTCTATCGAAGCCTCTGTAGGCGCTCGTGGTCTAGTTAAATCAGTATCTGTTGTGGGCCATAACAGTGTCGGGACTGTTGTTCGCATTCAGACTACTTCTGGCAACACTTACCACTACGGTATCTCAAACCAAGCTGAAGACACGCAGCAAGCAACTCACACTGTTGAGTTCGCAGGTGAGACATACTCGTGGGAAGGATCATTTGCTCAACTGTAAATGATTAACATACATGCCGTTTAACGATGGCTTGTGTTGATGTGGTGCTTTGCGGGAACGAAGCATCATATTTAATTCAGTCGTGATTGAAAAATCGTTCGTTGATACCAACAACGACTGAAACATCGGGAATAAGTCAAACCGAGTAACTCATTGCGAGTTGCTCGGTTTTTTTATGTGTGTAAGAAACAGAATAGAACGTTTCAACAAACAAAAAGCCTACTCAGTGAGTAGGCTTTGATCTTATTGACTAGGGCGTGTTGACTTTTCGCGGTTAAATTTTGTTCGAGATAAAAGCGTTTTAATCGAGGCGAGGGGGAAGTAGCCTAGTCATTCTAAGCAAATTCCCCTCAACAAAGAGTAAAACGCTTTTAGCCGAACCCTTCGGGCAGCGTTTGCTGGTCATTTCTACTACGTTATCGGCTTCTCATGTAGGCTAGCTACACATCGAAGCCTCTGTCTTGTATAAATACCCAGCAACTCGCTGCAAAAATCAGCTCGAAAGGTCAACACGCCCTAAATAACCGTCTATTTGACGTTGTTTTTATTATTTAGATAAGGGCTTTTCTTGCTTTGGCTGCCACCCATTCGGAGAAGATGACCGTCACTAGAATCGCACAGAAAATCACAGTCACTTGAGGCCATGCCAGCATCGCCATCGATTCTTGCAATTTCAAGCCGATACCGCCAGCGCCGACCAAGCCTAAAACCGTAGACTCACGAATATTGATATCCCAACGGAACAAGCTCGTGCCGATGAAACTTGGCATCACTTGCGGAAGAATGCCGTAGTTCAATACCTGCAGCGGAGAAGCTCCGGTCGATTGGATTGCAGACATCTGTGTTGCATTCACTTCTTCAATCGCTTCATACATTAACTTCGCCACGAAGCCAATTGAACGTAGCGCTATCGCAATGATACCGGCCAACAAGCCTGGGCCGATGATTGCTACCAATAACAATGCCCAAATTAACGAGTTAATTGAACGACTTGCCGCGATGATGAACAGCGCGATAGGTCTGATAAACGTCATGCTTGGCGTTGTATTACGTGCAGCTAAGAACGCTACTGGAAACGCGAGTACGATCCCCAACAGTGTGCCAAGTGTCGCGATGTTAATGGTGTCCCACAACGGGCTCCAAAGAGATTCTAAGTAGCTCCATCTTGGTGGCCACATACGTGAAGAGATATCAGCAAGTTGATTCGGTGAGTCAGTCACAAAGTACCAAATCGTGTCCTTGTTCATGACTTGCCATGCAAAAACCGTTAGCGCAACAAAGCAAAGCCAGCCAAGCCAAAGCATAAGGCTCTGTTTACTGTCGTAACGCTGCCATTGGGTACGATTGATGGCGCTTGTAGAGGTGTCATTTAGCGTGCTCATTGGTCGTTCCTTACTGCACATGCTTGCGGATAATGGTCGATAGGTATTCACACAACATCACAATCACAATAATAATCAATAGAATAGCGGCCGCTGCGCTGTATTCGTAACGGTCCATTGCGGTGTTCAATGTAGCACCGATACCCCCTGCGCCAACAATGCCAATTACCGCTGACTCTCGGAAGTTGATGTCGAGTCGGTACATCGAAAGCCCGATAAAGCGTGGCATTACCTGCGCTTGAATCGCATAGTTCACTTGTTGTAACCAACTTGCGCCAGTTGCGCGCATTGCGGTGAGTGGTGCTGGGTCGATGGCTTCAATTTCATCGGCAAACAATTTCGCGAGAAAGCCGATGGTTGCGAAGGTCAGCGTGACAAAACCCGCAAACGTACCAAAGCCAAACAGAGCCACACACAGAATCGCAACGATGATCTCTTGTAAGCTACGAGCGATCGAAATAAACGCACGGCAGAATAGATAAACGGGAGTAGGGGCAAGGTTTTTGGCTGCGCCTAATCCGAATGGGATTGAAAGAAGGACACCCGCCACGGTTGATGTCAGGGTCATGGTTAAACTCTCAATCAAACCTTGTGAGATGTTGTTCCATCGGCCACCAAAATCTGGGTTCATGAAAGCCAAAATGAACTGCCAGCCGCGTTCGCTGCCTTCGTAAATTCGAGTCCAGTTGACGTGTACCGATTGAGTCGCAAGGTACAAGTAAACCGCGACAATGATGATTAAGCTCCAGCGTAACCATGGGCTAGAAATCAGTGGCGGCTTTGTCCACTGTGTCGGGTATTGTTTGGAATTCTGTTTTCCTGACTTTAAATGCTGCTGAACTTGATTTGGATATGGTTGAGTCATATTGTTGCCTCAGACAGGCGAGGACTTGTGATGATGAGGTCATCGGCCTCTTCTTCTGCTTGTTGACTCCAGTCTTCTTCACCGTAGATTTGCGTTAAAACATATTCAGTGAGCAGGTTTGGTTTGTCATCAAATACGACACAACCTGCATTTAAGCCGACAACACGGTCAACAAACTGCTTTGCTAATTGAACATCGTGAATATTGATGATGGCAGGGAGCTGTTGCTCTGAACAAATCTCACTGATCAGTCGCATGATTTGGCGCGCTGTACGTGGATCAAGTGCGGCCGTTGGTTCATCAATCAACAGTAATTTCGGTTTCTGAGCAAGTGCACGTGCAATACCAACACGTTGACGCTGACCACCCGACAGAGCATCGGCCCTTTTATTGGCGTGTTCTAACAACCCAACACGGTCGAGTAGCGCATAAGCGGCTTGGATATCCGATTCAGGGAAACGACGAGTAAAGCTCTGCCAGAAGTTCACGTAACCCAAACGCCCTGAAAGTACGTTTTCCATCACCGTTAAACGCTCAATCAGCGCGTACTCTTGGAAAATCATCCCGATTTCACGGCGTGATTGTCTCAGTTGTCGCTTAGACAGCGTTTCTAGATTGGTATTGGAAAAGATCACTTCGCCGCTGGTGGGCTCGGTGAGCCGATTAATACAACGGATAAGCGTTGATTTACCCGCACCAGATGGACCAATTAAACCAACCACTTCACCGGCATTGACCGACAAGCTAACGTTGGTAAGGGCTTTATCAGAACTGGAGTAGTGCTTGGTAAGCCCTTTAAGGGTAAGAGTAGACATAGAATTCCTATAAGAGCGGTGTACTAAGAGTTCGCCTGAGACAGGCATGGAAAGTAAACCGGAAAGAGTGGTGAATAACTGCAGGCGATTACACCTGCAGTTAGTTTTATCAGTGTGTGATTGGCTTTTTAGTTCGGTTGAACTTAGCTACACGTATAAGAGACTTTGTTTGCCGTATCGATAGTGCGGATCACTTCCCAGTGCTCTTTGTAAGTAATAGGAACGAACTGCGCTTCGCCGTTACGTTTAAATTCTTCTTGAAGCTTTGTGCCTTCCCAATCGAAAGTGAAGAACGCTTTTTGAATCTTCTCTTGCAGCTCTGGCGTCAGGTTGTGCGCTGTGCCGTAAGCGGTCGTCGGGAAGGTTTGAGATTTGTAGATGCTCTTGATTTGGTCTTCTTTCACAACATCCCGTGAAAGCATGCGGTTCAATACTGAGTTAGCAACTGCTGCAGCATCGTAATCTTTGTGCGCCACACCCAAAATAGAGTTGTCGTGTGCGCCAGAGAATGCTGGTTTGAAATCTCGATCAGGTTGAAGCTGGTATTCAGCGTCCAAAATAGCAGAAGGTGCTTTGAAGCCAGAGTTAGACGTTTGTGATGTGAACGCTAGGTTCTTATCTTTTAGGTCTTCCACTTTCTCAATGCCAGAACCAGGGTAAGTGATGATTTCCATTTCGTAACCGAAAGAGCCATCTTCTGCAGCCATCATTGTGAATGGGGCAAAGCCTGCACAGTTAACCGCTAGTGGTGTAGAACCTGTGTTGAAACCTGCGATATGTAGGCGACCTGAACGCATTGCTTCAATTTGAGCTGCGTTATTTTGAACAGGGAAGAAACGAACCGTCTTTTCCGTTGTTTTTTCAAGGTGGCTCAAAAACTCGCTCCACACATCAGCGTATACTGCAGGATCTTCAACTGGCGTATAAGCAAAAATTAGCGTGTTTGGGTCAACCCATTGCGATTCATCTTGAGGAACATCAGCAACCAAGTTGCCAGAGCGATCTTCGTATCGTGTATCCATTGCTAATGCAGAACCAGAAAAAATCAGCGCAGCAGTAATAGCGCTCTTAAGCGTGAGGTTTGTTTTTGTCGGTTTCATTATTTCAGTCCAATTGAGTGATTTCTTGGGAAGGGAGTATAGAAATCGAGGATGACAGAACCGATGCATTTTGATGACGGATTTATGAATGGTGTAACATAATGTTTCTAGCTGTATGGAGTTAGATGCTTTATAAGTGGTTGATTAATTGAGTAAATTAATAGAGCGCGACTCGTTGCTAATTTACTCAATTGGCGCTAGGTTGAAATCCTGTTATAGTAATCCTTAAATAATACATAAACATAACATATAAAATAAGTGAACTTATGGTTAGCACTTTTAATTCAATCTCGGGCTCGAAGCGCAGCCTGCACGTGCAAGTAGCGCGTGAAATCGCTCGTGGAATCTTGTCTGGTGAACTGCCACAAGGTTCTATTATTCCTGGTGAAATGGCGCTGTGTGAACAGTTTGGTATCAGTCGTACGGCACTTCGTGAAGCAGTTAAACTACTGACTTCTAAAGGCCTGTTAGAGTCCCGCCCGAAAATCGGTACTCGTGTAGTGGATCGCGCATACTGGAACTTTCTTGATCCTCAACTGATTGAATGGATGGATGGTCTAACCGACATAGACCAATTCTGTTCTCAGTTTTTAGGCCTTCGCCGTGCGATTGAACCAGAAGCGTGTGCATTAGCTGCAAAATTTGCGACTGCTGAGCAACGTATCGAGCTTTCAGAGATCTTCCAGAAGATGGTAGAAGTGGATGCTGCTGAAGTATTTGACCAAGAAAGTTGGACAAACATCGACATTCGTTTCCACAGCTTGATCTTCAATGCAACAGGTAACGATTTCTACCTGCCATTCGGCAATATTCTGACGACCATGTTCGTTAACTTCATCGTGCACTCTTCTGAAGAGGGCAGCACATGTATCAATGAACACCGTAGAATCTATGAAGCGATTATGGCTGGCGACAGTGAAAAAGCTCGTACAATGTCAGCGGCTCACTTGCAAGATGCTAACCACCGTTTAGCCACTGCAAGCTAAACACGGTTTTCAACTTCATTTGAACCAGTCAAAAAGGTATGCCAAGTGCATGCTTTTTTGTTTTTAGAAAGCGTGTTGCACCATGTGTGGCACTGTTTTGGTTCATCCTCGCTTAACTCCTTCTTAAGCCAGTTCCTTCTTGTATACGCCTAGCGGTCGTTCTCTTTACCATCATAATAAAAATAATATTACGCTCGATATTCGTTTTTAGACACTCTCGACCCCCAAATAATTATGCGTCATCCATGATTTTTCATTTTTGTATATTTTGAATCTACCATCGTTTGAACTGGATATGCCTCTTCTATATTGATTAATTTAAGTAGAATTCTAATGAAATTATCCACTCTCAATAGATAAAAAACACTGGTTTATTGTGTGATAAATGAGAGTGATTTAGCTCTGATTTGGCTTTTATTATTTTTGAGGATTTTATATTTATATGTGTTTGGTTGTATTTGTTAATAAGTGTGCAAAGTCTCACTTTTTTTTAAGTCTTTGATTTTAATAGGTGTGGTGTTCTTTGTCCTTGGTTTTTTGAGTTTTTACCTCAAACACCAGTAATTGCCTTAATGGATTGGCCATATTCCATCCTATGTCATATATATAATTAACTTAATCAATCAAAATAAGATCGCCATCACTTATTTGGATTATTGTACTACAAATAAAGTTTGAGATTTCCTATAGTCCTCGTAACAAAATACAACGGACAAAGGATACACGATGGAACTCAACACGATTATTGTCGGCATTTATTTCCTATTCTTGATTGCGATAGGTTGGATGTTTAGAACATTTACAAGTACCACCAGTGACTACTTCCGCGGGGGCGGTAACATGTTGTGGTGGATGGTTGGTGCAACCGCCTTTATGACCCAGTTTAGTGCATGGACATTCACCGGTGCGGCAGGTAAAGCGTATAACGATGGTTTTGCAGTAGCGGTTATCTTCATAGCTAACGCATTTGGTTACTTCATGAACTTCGCATACTTTGCTCCAAAGTTCCGTCAACTACGTGTAGTAACGGTAATCGAAGCAATTCGTATGCGTTTCGGTGCGACTAACGAACAAGTGTTCACTTGGTCTTCAATGCCAAACAGTGTTGTTTCTGCCGGTGTATGGTTAAACGCACTAGCAATCATCGCTTCTGGTATCTTCGGTTTCGACATGACAGCAACTATCTGGATTACCGGTTTGGTTGTATTGGCAATGTCTGTAACGGGCGGCTCATGGGCGGTAATCGCATCTGACTTTATGCAGATGGTTATCATCATGGCAGTAACCGTGACATGTGCAGTTGTTGCTGTTGTTCAAGGTGGCGGTGTTGGTGAAATCGTGAATAACTTCCCTGTAGCGGAAGGCGGTTCTTTCCTTTCTGGTAACAACATTAACTACTTAAGCATCTTCAGCATTTGGGCATTCTTCATCTTCGTGAAGCAGTTCTCTATTACTAACAACATGCTTAACTCTTACCGTTACCTAGCGGCTAAAGACTCAAAGAACGCGAAGAAAGCGGCGCTACTAGCGTGTGTGCTAATGCTTTGTGGTGTATTCATCTGGTTCATGCCTTCTTGGTACATTGCAGGTCAAGGTGTCGACCTAGCAGCAGCTTACCCAGAAGCAGGTAAGAAAGCGGGTGACTTTGCTTACCTATACTTTGTACAAGAATACATGCCAGCAGGTATGGTCGGCCTTCTAGTTGCGGCGATGTTTGCAGCGACAATGTCGTCAATGGATTCTGGTCTAAACCGTAACTCAGGTATCTTTGTTAAGAACTTCTATGAACCAATCGTTCGTAAAGGTACGGCTAGCGAAAAAGAACTAGTAACGGTTTCTAAGATTACTTCTGCCGTGTTTGGTATTGCTATCATCCTTATTGCACAGTTCATCAACTCGCTTAAAGGTTTGAGCCTGTTCGATACCATGATGTATGTAGGCGCACTTATCGGCTTCCCAATGACAATTCCTGCATTCCTTGGCTTCTTTATTAAGAAGACTCCAGACTGGGCTGGTTGGGGTACGCTAGTGGTTGGTGGTTTTGTTTCTTACTACGTGGGTTTCGTTGTTAACGCTGAAATGGTGTCTTCAATCTTCGGTCTAGAAGAGCTAACAAGCCGTGAATGGTCTGATGTTAAGGTTGCTATCGGTCTGATTGCTCACATTACGCTGACAGGTGGTTTCTTCATCCTATCAACTCTGTTCTACAAGCCATTAACTGAGAAGCGTCAAGCAGACGTTGATAAGTTCTTCGGTAACCTGTCTACTCCATTAGTTGCGGAGTCAGCAGAACAGAAAGTACTGGATAACAAACAGCGTGAAATGCTTGGTAAACTGATTGCGGTAGCGGGTGTCGGTATCATGCTAATGGCTCTACTCACTAACCCAATGTGGGGACGTCTAGTCTTCATCCTTTGTGGTGTGATTGTTGGTGGTGTTGGTGTGCTATTGGTTAAAGCGGTCGATGACGGCGGCAAGCAAGCGAAAGCAGTAACTGAAAGCTAATACATAGAAAACGATTATAATAGAATGCGACGACTCGAAAGGGCGTCGCATTTTTTGTTCTGCGACACGGAAAAACTGTCAGGTGGAAGATATCTGACCTAAATCACGAAAACTGTACAAAATGGTTCAATCGAATCGAAATATATTCAATTGTCCTACAATAAGACGTATATTGTTGCTAATTCCTTTCAACCAACTTGAAAAATAAGTGAGTTAGAATGAGCGACCAAAAATCTCTTGATGCAATCAGGAAGATGAAGCTGGAGAATGATACTTCAGCAGGTAATCTTGTAGACCTACTCCCTATCGAAGTACAGAAACGTGACTTCGACCTATCATTCCTAGACAACTTGAGCGAAGCACGTCCACGTCTTCTTGTTCAAGCAGATCAGTTAGAAGAATTCAAAGCGAAAGTGAAAGCTGATGAAGCTCACTGCATGTTTGATGATTTCTACAATAACTCGACAGTTAAGTTCGTTGAGACTGCTCCTTTCGAAGAGCCTCAAGCGTACCCAGCTGACACGGTAGGCAAAGCTTCTCTATGGCGTCCTTACTGGCGTCAAATGTACGTTGATTGCCAAATGGCACTAAACGCGACACGTAACCTAGCAATTGCTGGTGTTGTGAAAGAAGACGAAGCGCTAATTGCTAAAGCAAAAGCTTGGACTCTAAAACTGTCTACGTACGATCCAGAAGGCGTGACTTCTCGTGGCTATAACGATGAAGCGGCTTTCCGTGTTATCGCGGCTATGGCTTGGGGTTACGACTGGCTACACGGCTACTTCACAGATGAAGAACGTCAGCAAGTTCAAGATGCTTTGATTGAGCGTCTAGACGAAATCATGCACCACCTGAAAGTGACGGTTGATCTATTGAACAACCCACTGAACAGCCACGGTGTTCGTTCTATCTCTTCTGCTATCATCCCAACGTGTATCGCGCTTTACCACGATCACCCGAAAGCAGGCGAGTACATTGCATACGCACTAGAATACTACGCAGTACACTACCCACCATGGGGCGGTGTAGACGGCGGTTGGGCTGAAGGTCCTGACTACTGGAACACGCAAACTGCATTCCTAGGCGAAGCATTCGATCTATTGAAAGCATACTGTGGCGTAGACATGTTTAACAAAACATTCTACGAAAACACAGGTGATTTCCCGCTTTACTGCATGCCTGTTCACTCTAAGCGCGCGAGCTTCTGTGACCAGTCTTCAATCGGTGATTTCCCAGGTCTAAAACTGGCTTACAACATCAAGCATTACGCAGGTGTTAACCAGAAGCCTGAGTATGTTTGGTACTACAACCAACTGAAAGGCCGTGATACTGAAGCACACACCAAATTCTACAACTTCGGTTGGTGGGACTTCGGTTACGATGATCTTCGCTTTAACTTCCTTTGGGATGCACCTGAAGAGAAAGCACCATCGAATGACCCACTGTTGAAAGTATTCCCAATCACGGGTTGGGCTGCATTCCACAACAAGATGACTGAGCGTGATAACCATATTCACATGGTATTCAAATGTTCTCCGTTTGGCTCAATCAGCCACTCTCACGGTGACCAAAACGCATTCACGTTGCATGCATTCGGTGAAACGCTAGCGTCAATCACTGGCTACTACGGTGGTTTCGGTGTTGATATGCACACGAAATGGCGTCGTCAAACGTTCTCTAAGAACCTTCCACTATTTGGCGGTAAAGGTCAGTATGGCGAGAACAAGAATACAGGCTACGAAAACCATCAAGATCGCTTCTGTATCGAAGCGGGCGGCAACATCTCTGATTTCGACACTGAATCTGATGTGAAGATGGTTGAAGGTGATGCGACAGCGTCTTACAAGTACTTCGTTCCTGAAATTGAATCTTACAAGCGTAAGGTCTGGTTTGTTCAAGGTAAAGTATTCGTAATGCAAGACAAGGCAACGCTTTCTGAAGAGAAAGACATGACTTGGCTAATGCATACAACTTTCGCAAACGACGTGGCAGACAAGTCTTTCACTATCCGTGGCGAAGTTGCGCACCTAGACGTAAACTTCATCAACGAGTCTGCTGATAACATCACGTCAGTTAAGAATGTTGAAGGTTTTGGCGAAGTTGACCCATACGAGTTCAAAGATCTTGAAATCCACCGTCACGTTGAAGTGGAATTCAAGCCATCGAAAGAGCACAACATCCTGACCCTTCTTGTTCCTAATAAGAACGAAGGCGAGCAAGTTGAAGTGTCTCACAAGCTTGAAGGTAACACGCTAATGCTAAATGTTGACGGTGAAACGGTTTCAATCGAACTGTAATTCGCTGAAGCAACAGAAGCTAGATACTAAAAACTCCGAGTGAAAGCTCGGAGTTTTTTTGTTTGCACAGAACAGGCAGTAGCCTACGAGGTGGGAAGAGGTTGCGTTGGTTAGTTAGAGGCTAAGTAGCAAGAGTGCCAGGCTTAGTAAGTGGCGACAAAACTTGGTTTAAAACCCGTGTTCAGTAAACCTTACTAAGGCTAGGGCAGTGACTGTCTTCCAATAATTTGTCAACTACTGACAGTGGGCAGCCTTAATCTTGTCTGAAAAAAGGGACTGCAGGTTAATAATCGTTATTGGAGTGGCTTATTCTCATTAATCGTATGACATTTAGAGTGCATTATTTCATCAATAGGTTATTTTTTGATTGGGATATCGCTCTTGTAAGTACAAAGCGTGACCATATTTTCTCGTAAAGTGAATCCCCGTCACAACTTGCGTCTAAGCATTGAAGGATTACCCTAAAACTATTGCGTAACGGAAAAGACGTCGTTATTATAATGACCATATAATCATACAATACTATATTTGGAGTTTGAACATGACTAAACCTGTAATCGGTTTCATTGGCCTAGGTCTTATGGGCGGCAACATGGTTGAAAACCTACAAAAGCGCGGCTACCACGTAAACGTAATGGATCTAAGCGCTGAAGCTGTTGCTCGCGTTACAGATCGCGGCAATGCGACTGCATTCACTTCTGCTAAAGAACTAGCTGCTGCAAGTGACATCGTTCAGTTTTGTCTTACAACTTCTGCTGTTGTTGAAAAAATCGTTTACGGCGAAGACGGCGTTCTAGCTGGCATCAAAGAAGGCGCAGTATTGGTAGACTTCGGTACTTCTATCCCTGCTTCTACTAAGAAAATCGGCGCAGCTCTAGCTGAAAAAGGCGCGGGCATGATCGACGCACCTCTAGGCCGTACTCCGGCACACGCTAAAGATGGTCTTCTGAACATCATGGCTGCTGGCGACATGGAAACTTTCAACAAAGTTAAACCTGTTCTTGAAGAGCAAGGCGAAAACGTATTCCACCTAGGTGCTCTAGGTTCTGGTCACGTTACTAAGCTTGTAAACAACTTCATGGGTATGACGACTGTTGCGACTATGTCTCAAGCTTTCGCTGTTGCTCAACGCGCTGGTGTTGATGGCCAACAACTGTTTGACATCATGTCTGCAGGTCCATCTAACTCACCATTCATGCAATTCTGTAAGTTCTACGCAGTAGACGGCGAAGAGAAGCTAGGTTTCTCTGTTGCTAACGCTAACAAAGATCTTGGTTACTTCCTTGCTCTTTGTGAAGAGCTAGGTACTGAGTCTCTAATTGCTCAAGGTACTGCAACTAGCCTACAAGCTGCTGTTGACGCAGGAATGGGTAACAACGACGTACCAGTAATCTTCGACTACTTCGCTAAACTAGAGAAGTAATCGACGTACGACCTCGCTAGGGTATTGCCTGTCTTTTTAGGCGGCGATACCTCAGCGAGGTTCGTTTTTATCTGCTATACCCAACCCTTTGTTCCCTCGTTAAACTCTTCTACTTCTACTTCCTCAGCTACACCTACTCAAAACTCTGTTCAACTTTGTTACTGCCTCAATTCCTATTTTTGTTTCTATATCTATATCTATATCTATATCTATTTGTAAATTCAAAGCCTTCTAGCACCAACTCACTCACTTTTCCTCGCAAGCTTAAACCAGTGCACTTAACTGATTGTTGGCGATGGCTTAACACCGCTCGTATATCGGGTCTGAAAAGAAAGTAAAAAAAACCCACACAGCTGGTGACTGTATGGGCATGTTCGGACGAGCCGTCTGGAAAAACAAATGGTCAATAGCAAGTGAAAAAACGAATAACGAGATCCCCCGACAGTTTCTACGTTAAACGCGTTCAATGACCTTAAAGCGGCTGCTTCAATTATCACTTTGAATTGAACAAAAGCATCCAGAAAGAACTTAAGTTATGATTCAAATACACCATAACTTAAGGCTTATTGTATTACAAATAAATTTTAATATTGAATGCCTTTAGTGAATGGTTAGTTGGTAGAAGTGTGAGTTAAGACTCATTTTTGCATACTATTAGGTAGCGTGGGGCAGTAAAATCTGGTGATGATAATTATCGACAGAAATATGACTTTTCACTATGAAATTGGACGTTTTACAAATTTATAGTGATTTTATTCAATGAGATGAAAGTCAAAACGCATAAATGATAACTATGTCACAGGGCTATTTTAGCCAGTTTTAATATATCAAGATTGCTCACAGAATGATCGGTCAATTAAGCATACAATATTAATTAAATTGATGGTTGTGACGATGGAACGGCATGAACAAGTTTTGCTTCCCGTATCTTCGAATATCTAAAAAATGACCATTTCATTCGGATAAAAATAATAGACATAGGTTGATATGGATTATGAGTTTTATGAATTCAAAATTGTCTCTAGGGTTTAAAGGAAAATTGATTTTAATGGTGGCGATCGTCAGTTCCAGTGCCTTGGCATTTACGAACTGGTTCACGCTTAACTTGGCGACTGATCAAGTAAACCAAACGATTTATAACGAGATTGATCACTCGTTAACGATAGAAATTAATCAGATTGAAAGCACCGTCCAGCGCACCATCGATACGGTCAATTCCGTTGCACAAGAGTTCATGAAATCCCCATACCAAGTACCAAACGAAGCGCTGATGCATTTTGCCGCTAAGCTCGGTGGTATTGACAAGATTGTAGTGGGTTTTGATGATGGTCGTTCTTATACTTCTCGTCCTTCAGAGTCTTTCCCAAACGGTGTTGGAATCAAAGAAAAATACAACCCAACGACTCGTCCTTGGTATCAACAAGCGAAATTGAAATCAGGTTTATCTTTTAGTGATCTGTTTTTCACCAAGAGTACTCAAGTACCTATGATTGGTGTGACTTACACCTATCAAGATCGCGTCATCATGGCAGACATTCGATTTGATGATTTGGAAACTCAGCTTAAACAGCTGGACAGTATCTACGAAGCCAAAGGCATTATTATCGACGAGAAAGGGATGGTGGTCGCTTCAACAGTCGAAAACGTACTTCCGCAAAGCAATATATCTTCTGCAGATACTCAGATGAGACTCAATAGTGCCATTGAACAGCCTGACCAATTCATTGAGGGTGTGATTGATGGCAACCAGAGAATTTTGATGGCCAAGAAAGTGGATATTGGCAGCCAGAAAGAATGGTACATGATCTCCAGTATTGACCCTGAACTCGCGCTCAATCAGTTGAATGGCGTGATGTCGAGTGCGCGTATCCTTATCGTGGCATGTGTGCTTGGCTCGGTGATATTGATGATTTTACTGCTGAATCGCTTCTACCGCCCAATCGTGTCACTGAGAAAAATCGTCCACGATCTATCTCAAGGTAACGGAGACCTGACTCAAAGGCTTGTTGAAAAGGGGAATGATGACTTAGGGCATATCGCCAAAGACATCAACTTGTTCATCATTGGTCTGCAAGAGATGGTTAAGGACGTCAAATTTAAGAACTCGGATCTCGATACTAAGGTACTGAGTATTCGTGAAGGTTGTAAAGAAACCAGCGATGTACTGAAAGTTCACACTGATGAAACGGTTCAAGTGGTCTCTGCAATTAACGGCTTATCTGAAGCATCAAACGAAGTCGAGAAGAGTTCTCAGTCGGCGGCAGAAGCAGCAAGAGAGGCCGCTGTGTTCAGTGATGAGACGAAACAAATTAACACCGTGACGGAAACCTATATCAGTGATCTTGAGAAGCAAGTCTGCACCACCTCTGATGATATTCGCTCAATGGCGAATGAAACGCAGAGCATCCAGTCTATCGTGTCTGTGATTGGAGGAATTGCGGAACAAACTAATTTGCTGGCATTGAATGCGTCAATTGAAGCGGCGAGAGCGGGTGAGCATGGCCGAGGTTTCGCGGTGGTTGCTGATGAAGTCCGTGCGTTAGCCAACCGAACTCAAATCAGTACTTCTGAAATTGATGAAGCGCTGTCTGGCTTGCAGTCTAAATCAGATGGTTTGGTTAAATCGATTGAGTTGACCAAAAGTAACTGTGAAATGACGCGTGCCCAAGTGGTTCAAGCGGTAAATATGTTGGCCAAGCTAACGGAACAGATGGAAACGGTAAGTCGTTTTAATAACGATATTTCGGGTTCGTCTGTTGAGCAGAACGCCCTTATTCAGAGCATTGCTAAGAACATGCATAAGATTGAAAGCTTTGTTGAGGAGCTTAATAAGCTAAGCCAAGATCAGTTGATTGAATCAGCAGAAATCAAAACACTTAACGGCAGCGTTAGTGACTTGATGAGCAGCTTTAAGGTTTAACTTTTCTAATATTTATATTTAAAAATCAACATACTAAGTTTAGTTGTTGATCTGAGAGCCACTCAATAGCTTGCGAGTTTAGAGTGGCCTTTCTGCGTTTTTCTTGAGTCTAACTCTACGCAATACTCATTCATCCCACTTCATTTGCCGCATCTCACATTCTGATAAATATATAATTGACATAAAATAGTACAAATATACATTGTCACTCTATTCTTATGGATAAGTGAGATAAATGTGAATAAGCCAATCTTCGTCGTAGTACTCGCTTCGCTTACGTATGGCTGCGGTGGAAGCAGCTCCAGTGACAGCAGTGATCCTTCCGATACCAATAACCCAGGAATGCCCGCTGGTGTTGTTGCTCCCTATGATATTACCAAGTATCAAAACATCCTTTCCAGCTCAGATCTTCAGGTCTCTGATCCTAATGGAGAGGAGGGCAATAAAACCTCTGAAGTCAAAGATGGTAACTTCGATGGTTATGTCAGTGATTATTTTTATGCTGATGAAGAGACGGAAAATCTTATCTTCAAAATGACGAACTACAAGATGCGTTCTGAGGTTCGTGAGGGAGAAAACTTCGATATCAATGAAACGGGTGTAAGACGAAGCTTGTATGCGGAAATAAGCTTACCTGATATCGAGCATGCAATGGCGAGTTCACCTGCCGACCATGATGAAGTGACGTTGCTGCAGATACACAATAAGGGGACTGATGAGAGTGGTACGGGTTATATCCCTCATCCGCTATTGCGTGTGGTTTGGGAGCAAGAACGAGATGGCCTCACAGGTCACTACTGGGCAGTCATGAAAAACAATGCCATTGATTGTAGCAGCGCTGCTGACTCTTCGGATTGTTATGCCACGTCATACAAGCGCTACGATTTAGGTGAGGCGGAATTGGACAGTTTTACCAAATTTGATCTTTCTGTTTATGAGAACACACTGTCGCTCAAAGTGAATGATGAAGTAAAAGTGAATCAAGACATCGCTTACTGGCAGCATTTATTGAGCTACTTCAAAGCGGGTATCTATAACCAATTTGAGAATGGTGAAGCGATTGCTTACTATCAGGCGTTGAGATACACCACGACTCAAATCGATGGATCAAACGATTGGGACATTAATGATTGGAAGCTGACTATTCCACCGAGTAAGAATGATTGGTATGGAAGCGGTGGTGACAGTGCTGCTGAGTTAGAACCAGAACGTTGTGAATCGAGTAAAGATCTTCTTTCAAATGACAGCGATGTGTACGACAGTGATATTGATCTTTCTTACTTCAATACTGATGAAGGAAGAATGCACTTTAGAGCGGATATGGGATACGGCACCTCTACCCAAAACTCTAGCTATATTCGCTCTGAGCTCAGGGAGTTGTATCAAAGCAGTGTTCAGCCAGATTGCAGCACCAGTGATGAAGATACCAGTTGGTATTTGGACGACACCAGAACCAACACAACCAGTCACGAGTTAACGGCAAGCTTGCGAATTGAAGATTACCCGAACATTAACGGCCAAGACCCAAAAGTAGTGCTCGGTCAGATCCATGGCTGGAAGATCAATCAAGCATTGGTCAAATTGCTTTGGGAAGGTGAGGGTAAGCCGGTACGAGTGATACTGAATGACGATTTTGAGCGCAACAATCAAGACTGTAATCATTGTGACCCGTTCAGTGTCGAGTTAGGGACTTATTCGGCAAGTGAAGAGTGGCGCTATACGATTCGTGCCGACCAAGATGGTATTTACCTTGCGACCCACGATTTAGATGGCACCAACACGGTTTCGCACTCAATCGGTTGGGGAGAGGATTACCAAGATAAAGATGGCAAAACCGTTTCTTTAACTCAAGATTGGGCCTCTAACGACATCGCTTTCTACTTCAAAGCGGGTATCTACCCACAATTTAAGCCAGACAGCGACTATGCGGGTGAAGTGTTTGATGTGAGTTTTAGTTCTCTTAGAGCTGAACATTATTGAATTAGCTAACGTTTGAGTAACAACAATGACTGCTTTAAAGACCATATTGATTCCTAACAATGTGGTCTTTTTTTAACTGCTGCGACACTGGTGAATGAGATGTTCTGAACGATAAATGCTCTGCTCGAGTGATGCACATTCTCACCATTACCGCTCGGATTTTTCGCCCTTGATAGCCCATTTCGCATTCTAAATTTTCATATGTTGTCTTTTATCAATAGGAAGTGTGATCCAGTTAAAGTATGGAAAAAGCGAAAAGTGTTCCCAGTCTCATTTATTCAACGAAGTGTTTTATTTGTATTATAAGATTACGTAATATTTTTGTGTTATCGCAAATACTGAGAGAGAAAACGCCTTATAGCTCGTGTTTGCCAATTTATCTTTCACTTACGAACGCTGTCTTTGTATTATAATAATGGATTAGATATGAAACAAATTACTCTAAAAACCTTACTCGCTTCTTCTATTTTACTTGCAGTTGGTTGTGCGAGCACGAGCACACCGACTGTTGATTTCCCAAATAACAAAGAAACTGGTGAAGCGCTTCTGACGCCAGTTGCTGTTGCCGCTAGTAGCCATGATGGTAACGGACCTGATCGTCTCATTGACCAAGACCTAACTACACGTTGGTCTTCAGCGGGTGACGGTGAGTGGGCAATGCTAGATTATGGTTCAGTTCAAGAATTTGATGCGGTTCAAGCATCTTTCAGCAAAGGTAACGAGCGCCAGTCTAAATTTGATATTCAAGTAAGTGTCGATGGTGAAACCTGGACAACCGTACTTGAAAACCAACTGAGCTCAGGTAAAGCGATCGGCCTAGAGCGTTTCCAATTCGAGCCAGCAGTGCAAGCGCGCTACGTAAGATACGTTGGTCACGGTAACACCAAAAATGGTTGGAACAGTGTGACAGGGTTAGCTGCGGTTAACTGTAACATTAACGCATGTCCTGCTAGCCATATCATCACTTCAGACGTGGTAGCAGCAGAAGCAGTTATTATCGCTGAAATGAAAGCAGTGGAAAAAGCACGTAAAGATGCGCGCAAAGATCTTCGTTCAGGTAACTTTGGTGTAGCAGCGGTTTACCCTTGTGAGACCTCAGTTGAATGTGACACACGCAGTGCACTGCCAGTTCCGACAGGCCTGCCAGCGACACCAGTTGCAGGTAACGCGCCAAGCGAAAACTTTGACATGACGCATTGGTACCTATCTCAACCATTCGACCATGACAAAAACGGTAAGCCTGATGATGTTTCTGAGTGGAACCTTGCAAACGGTTACCAACACCCAGAGATCTTCTACACAGCTGACGATGGTGGTCTAGTCTTCAAGTCTTACGTGAAAGGTGTTCGTACCTCTAAAAATACTAAGTATGCGCGTACAGAGCTTCGCGAAATGATGCGCCGTGGTGACCAGTCTATTAGCACTAAAGGTGTTAACAAGAACAACTGGGTATTCTCAAGCGCACCTGAGTCTGACTTAGAAGCTGCTGCTGGTATTGATGGCGTTTTAGAAGCAACGTTGAAAATCGATCACGCAACAACAACAGGTAATGCGAACGAAGTAGGCCGCTTTATCATTGGTCAGATTCACGATCAAAACGATGAACCAATTCGTTTGTACTACCGTAAACTGCCAAACCAAGCAACGGGTGCGGTTTACTTCGCACACGAAAGCCAAGACGCAACTAAAGAGGACTTCTACCCTCTAGTGGGCGACATGACGGCTGAAGTGGGTGACGATGGTATCGCACTTGGCGAAGTGTTCAGCTACCGTATTGACGTTAAAGGCAACACGATGACTGTAACGTTAATGCGTGAAGGCAAAGACGACGTTGTACAAGTGGTTGATATGAGCAACAGCGGCTACGACGTAGGCGGCAAGTACATGTACTTCAAAGCCGGTGTTTACAACCAAAACATCAGCGGCGACCTAGACGATTACTCACAAGCGACTTTCTACCAACTAGACGTATCGCACGATCAATACAAAAAGTAATCTAACCGAATAACACTTAATATTAAAGCTATCGCAATAGCCTCCAGCCTTAGGGTTTGGAGGCTTTTTTGTGCCTGCTGTTGGTTGGGCTTAAGCGTATGATTTAATTGAGTAGGAGAGGGGTAGTTATCAGTTGCACAGAGTTTAAGACATTATCATTAAGCTCATTCAGTATTAACTTTAGTCATTATCAGTTTCAGTCACTATCCTTTCCCCAATCGCCGATCACCATTAACCTCAGTCATGATTAATCTCAGCTGATAACAGGTCATATTGGCTCTCATTCAAAGCTAAACAATGCCAATATTATTTTGGAATCGCCATAGCTAGAAAACTTCGACTTCGTTCTCAAGGTATGTACTAATGCGACGTCTACACATGAACGTATTGTTTTGCCTGGTCTACTAATAAGCGTTAGCTCGGCTGATTACTCCCGTTTTGTTCTTGAAACCGTCACTTTTGGGTTGTTTAGCAAGACTCTTAGCAACAGCCATAAATCGTGCTCTAACTCTTGCATAAATAGAAGGGCGGTTAGCCATCACTTTATTAGCGCCAATGCTTAATGAAATACTCAGGCGGGCTCAAGTCGATGATCAAACGCATCTAGTGCTCAAGGGGATACGCTTGAGGGTTAGTTGCTTGCAGGCCGTAAATACCTTGATTGTATGCTACGGTGATGCTGAATAATAATTTGTGGGTTGAGTGCAGAGCTGAGGGGTTTTGTTTATCTATGATAGATACAGGGCTTTTGAGAGGGTTAAATAAGTTAGAGAGGCAAGGGGGCATTCGTTACTAGCAGCATCGGTGCTTATTCAACGCTGAAGCAAAGTTCCGCTGAGTCAGAGAGCTTAACTGAATCGCCAGTCTGCTTTTTATTCTTGAGCTAACAATAAAAAATCCCTATCAAATTACGTTGATAGGGATTTGTTTTATCTAGCAATCAAGTCAAACAGACTTTCTAGTGAGAACTAGAATAGGTCTGAATCTAGGTTGTCGAAGTAGGTGTATGTCCCTTTTGAACCATTGTCACCATTGTATAGCGCAATAGCGGTCGGGGAACCACCTGCACTTTCAGCTTTTAACCCAGTGTAGTCTATTCCATCAACATTGACGGTAATGTCTGTATCTACCCATGAAATGGTCACATCTACCCATGTGTCTTTTGAGTATGAAGCAAGGTCAACTTGGCTGCCTGATTCGTTGCGGAATTTAATCATACTAGATGTAAATACAACTTCAGTGAAGCGACCACTAGATGATGCATCGTTATTAGAACCTAAGAAAATGTATGATGCTTTTACATAGCCATCGCTAGGGATGTATACAGATGTAGAAACAGAGCCAGTTTCTGCTGCGCCATTAGCAAAGTCGCGGCCAACGATAGCTTTGTTATTATCAGTGGTTGAGTCCGCACCATCTTCAATTCGTAAAGAGTTAGAACCCGACTTGGCAAAGTCACTACTGATCACTGCTGTATTTAAAACCCCATCAACACCTTTTGTCTGGTACGCAGGGTTAGCCACATCGATCTGCGTACCTACAGTATAAGAATCGAAGTTGTCTGTTACTTCGCCGGGCTCTGGATCTGGATCTGGTTCAGGTTCTGGCTCAGTATTGCCGCCATCAACAACAACTGTCGCTTCCGCAGTATTGTTGTTGTACGGATTACCTGATAGCGCTTGGCCATTCGGGTAATTGTTAAAGTTATCTTCAAACACTAGCTCATCAGAAGCTGTGTCATTCGAATAAACTTTAAAGTTGTCAGCGTTTAACTCGTAGTGTGTTGTGTTAGAAGTATCACCAAGCTTCAATGACACGATAGTAACGGCAGCTTTGTCGAAAGCCTCAAAACCGTTGCCGCTATTGTCGTATACAGTGTCATTGACTTTGAATGTGTAGTAACCGCTCGCCCAACTGATTTCAACCGCGAGATCTTCACCTAAAGTGTAAGTGCCTACAGGCTCATCAGGAATTTGAGGTTTACCGCTACTATCGGTAACCGTGGAACGGTAGAAAATTTCTCCAGCATTAAAAATAACTTCGCCGTGTAAATTAGTGTTAGAAGTACCAGAAGCGTAGAGACTAATATAAGCGTTGTTACCTGAACCATTCGCTTCTTGCTCGGTGTCTTCATCTACTTGGTAGATTAAGTCAACGGTTACCTTTCCTGATGCGATACTGTCTACTGTTGCCCCTGTGCTGCTGTCAGACAATTTCAAACGTAGTTCACCCACATCATTCTTTACACCACCATTGTTGGTGTCCAAGATTTGAACGTAGCCATTGATACCATTTGCTTCATTGGCTTTACTGATAGCTTCTTGTACGGCGTCAGTCGCAGTTTGGTCTGAACCAGAGTAGTCTATGCCAGTGGTGTTATCTGAAATATTCAGAGCACCAGCGTCATCGAAAGAAAAAACACCATCTAGAATTTCGATCGTTGATGTGCCTGTTTCATAATATGTGAAAGAGACCGTACCGGCTTCTTCATCATAATTATTAGTAGAAGCACTTGCATCTTTAATCGTGTAAGTACCTAAGTCATCATCATCGTCATAGTATTTATGATTGCCATCTTCTTGGAAAACATAAACATTTGGTAGATCAGCGTTTGATGACGCGGATATTGAAGCGGAGTTACCATCACTGATTTGCCAGTAACCCGTAGTTAATGCTGAAGGTTGGTTACCTGGATCAGTAGAACCATCGGTCGGGATAGGTAAACCGTCACTGTTACAACCAAATAATAAACCTGTCGAAAGAGCGACAGCTGTAGCGACTTTAGAAATCTGCATAAAATATTCTCTTTATGATATTAAATCCATATGTAAATCACATAAGAAATAGATAATGAATAGTCGTTAAATATTTATTAGGATGAAACTAACGTTAATTAGAACATCCTATTATTTAAATAAAGTGCTTAAAATATGCCCCAAAAATTTACAAGAGGAGAGGGGTATTTTATAAATTGACTATTTCTAATTAGAATGAGTAAGCAACACCAACACGGTATTTTGCTTCGCGATCTTTAGAAGATGAGCTGATATCAGAAGACCAAATCTCAGCAAAAGGTTTCCAAGAACCGAACTTGTAGTTTACTTTTAAGCCAGCATCCCATTCCCAGTCATCACTATTATAAAGAAGTACGTTATCCAAAGATTTTACATAGTTTGCTTCGTAAGAAAGACCAAGCTTCGGTAGAGACTCAATTTTATATGCACCTGTTAGCGTTATTTTGGATTTTTGAGCTGATTCTAAACGTTCGCCAGTTTCTGAATCCTTATCACCAAACTGTGTATGGTTGCGGAAATCAGCATACTCGTGACGGTAACGAATGGCAGTCGTTAATCCCATATCCGCATTATAACCAACACGGAATTGAGGTTTGTAAGTGACTTTTTTCATCTTCCAGTCACCGCCGTTGTAGTTCGGCTCATCCCAGTCCCAAGCGATCGGCATACCAACTTGTAGATACCAGTTGTTATCGACTTTGTAAGTTGCTGTATTTTCTACTTCCATACCGTAAATATACCAATTGCCGTCATAGAAGCTTCTACTGTTTGCTGATTTAACTTCGCCAGAATCTGCGTCGTAGTAAGAATCGTCAGTATGGAATTTAACTTCAAGGCCCGTTGAGTGCTTCCACTTATCTGACAGTTTAAAGCTTTCACCTAGCTTCACTCGGTGTTGATGGCGAGCGTCTACGTGAGCCGTGTCGCCATTTGTTTTTGTATAATCCGTCGCAGCACGATACTCGTAACGATAATCAAGAGATGCACCAGTAGCTGTGCCCGCTAAAAGAGTACATGCAACAGCTGCAGCAATTTTTGTAACAGAATTCATACCTTTGTCTCACTATTATTTTTTAATTCTGGATACATCCAATGTACCCGTGGCTCACAAACCAATACCTTAAATGGTATTAAATTAATGTATGACAAATATGGTATTTATTATTGAGTCAGATTTCTGTGAGATCTATCAAAAAGTTCTGACTAATGGCCCAAGTATATAGCTAAATGTTATGAATATCTCAATTTAGGGCTTGTGTATTAAATCAATCATGACGTACTTCTCATATTCACAAACCTTAGAAACTCACTTTTTTGCATGTGTTAAAATAATACAAATATTAAGTGTTTCTATATGTTAATAATGATGATTTTAACCATCGTGGCTTAAACATAGGGAGCATGTTGAGAGGCATAAATATAAACCATAGCCAGATGTTTAATAAAAGTTACAAAATGGCTAAATGTAAATTCTATTTATCGGTTGGCTTATTTAAGTCGAAGAGAAAATATTTAGTACTAATTCGTGTTCAAAAGTGGTTTCTGTACTGAGTGTGTACTCGGTATCTGTTAACAATAAAGGATGAGTCATGTTTAAGAAAAACATATTAGCAGTGGCGCTATTAGCGACTGTACCAATGGTTACTTTCGCAAATAACGGTGTTTCTTACCCCGTACCTGCCGATAAATTCGATATGCACAATTGGAAAATAACTATACCTTCAGATATCAATGAAGATGGTCGTGTTGACGAAATCGAAGGGGTGGCAATGATGAGCTACTCACACAGCGATTTCTTCCACCTTGATAAAGACGGTAATCTCGTCTTTGAAGTACAAAACCAAGCTATTACCACGAAGAACTCGAAAAACGCACGCTCTGAGTTACGCCAGATGCCACGCGGTGCTGATTTCTCAATCGATACGGCGGACAAAGGAAACCAATGGGCATTGTCTAGCCATCCATCAGCAAGCGAGTACAGTGCCGTTGGCGGCACGCTAGAAGCGACCCTAAAAGTGAATCACGTAGCGATTAACGCTAAGTACCCAGAAAAGTACCCAGCTCACTCGGTGGTTGTTGGTCAGATTCACGCTAAAAAACATAATGAGTTAATCAAAGCTGGAACTGGTTACGGGCATGGTAATGAACCACTAAAGATCTTCTATAAGAAGTTTCCTGGCCAAGAAATGGGTTCAGTATTTTGGAACTATGAGCGTAACCTAGAGAAAAAAGATCCTAACCGTGCCGATATCGCTTATCCAGTGTGGGGTAACACGTGGGAAAACCCTGCAGAGCCGGGTGAAGCGGGTATTGCTCTTGGTGAAGAGTTTAGTTACAAAGTGGAAGTGAAAGGCACCATGATGTACCTAACGTTTGAAACCGAGCGTCACGATACCGTTAAGTATGAAATCGACCTGAGTAAGGGCATCGATGAACTTGATTCACCAACGGGTTATGCTGAAGATGATTTTTACTACAAAGCGGGCGCATACGGCCAATGTAGCGTGAGCGATTCTCACCCTGTATGGGGACCTGGTTGTGGCGGTACTGGCGATTTCGCTGTCGATAAAAAGAATGGCGACTATAACAGTGTGACTTTCTCGGCACTAAAGTTGAACGGCAAATAGTACATAAGGCTAGTTAGAAACAGGCCTTAAGGAATGTTTTCGAAGACCACTGAACCGAATGTTGAGTGGTCTTTTTGTTTTCTATGAGATTTAAGATGAGCCGGGTATCAGCGAGAGTACAATGAAGCTTACCAATGAACGGTACAGCTGAAACAATACAACCTTGTCAAAAGACAAGGTTGTAATCAGAAAGCGTAGAAAGATTTTAGGACGGCGACTCGATACCGGACTTAGTCATACATCAACTCTTTAGCTTTGTCGGCATCAAACTCCTTTAGAGACTTTCGAGCTAAGTGACGGAATGGGAAAGCTTTAACGACTTCTTCGAATGGTTGGATAGCAAAGGCCCAAAAGATAGAGCCATCTAAACCAAAGATGATCAATGCACACAATGGAATTGAAATTACCCATTGACCAGTAAAGTTGATTTTGAAGACTGCGGTCGTTTTTCCTAGTGCTCTTAGTACATTCCCATGAACCGTGTTGTAGCCACGAACAATTGGCAAGAATATGTAGAGTGGGGCGATAACGGCCAATGCTTGATAGGTAGATTCATCCAAGTTCGGGTAAATGTCACCAATGACCAGACTTAATCCTGCGAATAAGAGTGCACAAACGAAAGAAATGACGACTGCAATATCGATACTGGTATCGACGTTTTTGACTAGGTCATCCATCTTTTTGGAGCCAATCGCTTGGCTGATAGTAATCGCGGAAGAGTGAGCCCAAGCGGTAATAAATTGAGAGACAGCCCTGATCCAAGGCATCACCAAAGTAATCGCTACGTAAGCGTTGATGTTAAGTTGCGAATACAACAATTGATATATCGTTGCGCCAATCAAAAGCATGGTCACGTTCGCTGCTACAGGGAATATTTCGATAAAGTGACGGCGAACGTTGGTAAAGAATTCAGAGCGCTGAGCGTCTAATTTGAGTGAAATCGCTGAGCTTAAATGCACGCACAAAACCAAATACAGCAAGCGGATCGTTATTGCAATAATGCTGCCTAATGCAGCGCCTTGTACTCCAATCCCTTCAAAATTAGAAAAACCATGAATCAGCACATATGAGAGTACAGCATTGATAGGCAGTTCAATTAAGTAACCTTTGAATGGGACTTTAGTTCTGCCTAGCGCATTAAATAAAGCAATGATCACCTGCGTTAACGCGGTAAAAATAACGATGTATTTCGAGATGTCTAGATAGCGGCTGATTTCTAAGTGAAGGGAAGCGTCATCTGTTAAAGCTTGAATCAAGGGTTGTTCGAAAAAAGTAAGTAGAAGCCAAAATAGTGTTGCTACGCCAAGGTTGATAAATAACCCTGCCCAAAATGCTTTAGATAATGATGCGGCGATGCCAGAGCCCACTGCGCGGCTTAATACTAACTGAGTACCGTTTGCCAGCGCCATTTGAATTCCCAGAACAAAGGCAACGATAGTCGTCGCAATCCCCATTGCAGCTAAAGGGATTTCACCAAGAGGAGAGACAAGCAGTGTGTCGATCATCAACATCGACTGCATCAAGATACCGTTTAAGGCGAGGGGCCAGGCGAGAGAGAAATTTTTCCTTACGTACGATTGTGAAGACACAAACAACACCTTATGTGTATAACCGTAAGCTTTCTCTGAGGTGGCGGAGTAGAGCGTTTAAAGAAGAAAACACTACGGTAGTTGATGGTTAAAAAATGGGTGCTAAAACAAGACTGACTTGTGTCTTTGAAAAACAAGTCAGTTTGGTTAATCTCGGTTATGCGATGGCTAATTCAACCCTAGAGAGCTTTTGGTTCTCATCGTCTAGCAGGACTTGAGAAGCAATTCGAGCTTGCTTGGCATCGCCAGACATTATTGCGTCGTAAATCGCTTTGTGTTCTTCTAAACAGAAGCGACCGCCTTCAGCGGAGTGGTCGATAAACTGCTTGAAGATAGTCGACAGAATGTTCGCGAATGGAATGTAAAATTGATTACCTGTCGATAAGAAAATCGTTTGGTGAAACAGGTGATCGTTGGTCGTCCACTCTTCATAATCGAAGCTATTTGCTGCGATGGTCATTTTCTGGAAAAGAATCGAAAGCTCTTTGCGTTGCTCTACAGTTGCATTGGTTGCAGCGAGCGCACACGCTTCCGGGTCAATCGCTTTTCTTAAGCCTAAAAATTGAGACAAGAAGGGTTTAGTATCTTCTAAATCTTGGATCCAGTACAGCAATTGCGGGTCCAAGAAGTGCCACTGTGTTCTCGGTTTGATACGAGTGCCCACTTTTGGCTTCGACTCGATTAAACCTTTTGCCGAAAGTAGCTTAGTTGATTCTCGAAGGGCAGTTCTGCTCACTCCAAAGATTTCGCACAGCTCCATTTCGCTGGGTAACTTTTGATTTTCTTCTAACTCGCCTGACAAGATCTTGCGAGCAATTTGTCTCGCCACTTGAACATGAATTCGGCGGCTTGAATCTTCCACCAATGTAAATATTGACATTTAAACCACCTGAAATTGAAACTTTGAAAACACTAAAAGCCAGACGAATCTGGTGTTTAGTGTCAGTGTATACGTCGAATTTAGTGTGAGGTTTTCCCTCATCTACTTGGGTCTGTTAACCTTATATAGTGTGGCGAACTTAAATCGCTGAGTGAGCTTATATAAACCAGCTAACTAGGGCGTTATTTGTCCGCCGTTAACATCTAGGATTTGACCTGTGATGTAACCGCTGCAAGCGTGCGATGCAAAGAAAGCGAATGAAGGGGCAACTTCATCAATATGGCCAAAGCGTCCCATTGGAATGTTGTTAGCAATGGTCGCTTTCAAATCGTCGCTCTTGCCATCGTGAAATGCGGTGTCGATAGTGCCCGGTGAAACAATGTTGAAACGGATATTGTCTTGCGCGAACTCTTTCACCCAATTGCGGTGAATGTCGTGTAACCAAGCCTTAGACGCGGCATAGATGCCTGCACCAACACCACCGCCTTCGCGAGCGGCGATAGATCCTGTGCTAATCACACAAGATGTTTGCCCGGACTCAGCAGCAGAGGCGCGTAAGTGCGGGATAGAGAACTTGGTTGTCATCAGCGCAGAGCGAACATTAAGGTTCATTACGCGCTCATAAAACTCATCATCGATATTTTCTAGATTGGCGCGACCACCAAGGCCACCGGCGTTGTTAATCAACACGTCCATGCCACCAAAATGATCAGTGAACTCTTTGACTAACCTTTCGCACTCTAATGTGTCCATTAGGTTTGCAGGAAAAAAGGCAACATCGCCACCCAGTGCGGTAAGTTCAGATAGAACGTCATCGACTTTTGGGCTGAAAGCACGACTATTGATGCCGATTTTTGCGCCGTATTTTGCAAAGACACGTGCGGTAGCTAAACCCATACCAGCAGTAGAGCCAGTAATTAGAATGCGTTTGCCTTTTAAATCGTTAAACATCAGAGCCGCCTATATTGTAGATTATTCACGCCAATAAATCATACAATAACACTTGCTATATTCAAGGGTGTTTATCTAAAAACGGGTTATTACCGACATAAATAGTGAGAGTAAGGATGGTTTTGTGAGTTCACGCATACATTGAAATAGTAAATGAGAACTATTTGTATGAATTAATAGGTTGAATTGGTTTTATAAACCTAAAGATGAGCAGGTTTGTGAAATATTGCTCCAGCCTTTATTGGTAGTGACCTCACGTTATTCTGATGCTGTGTTGGTGAAGATATAAATCAGTGCTATAGTCCGAGTTAAATAATACATATCTAATCGGTAAGTAGACACATGGCTGGCTCTTTCAATTCTATTTCAGGCTCTAAGCGAAGCCTTCATGTGCAAGTTGCACGTGAAATCGCCCGTGGTATTTTGTCGGGCAATTTGCCTCAAGGTTCTATTATCCCTGGTGAGATGGCTCTGTGTGAGCAATTTGGTATCAGTAGAACAGCATTAAGAGAAGCGGTTAAGCTTCTGACTTCAAAAGGCCTATTAGAATCTCGTCCTAAGATCGGTACTCGCGTTGTTGACCGTGCATTCTGGAACTTCTTAGATCCACAATTGATCGAATGGATGGACGGTTTGGCCGATACAGACCAATTCTGTCATCAGTTTTTGGGTTTACGCCGCGCGATTGAACCAGAAGCGTGTGCTTTAGCTGCTCAGTTCGCGAGTGCAGAACAACGCATTGAGCTGTCTGGTATTTTCCAACAAATGGTAGAAATTTCTAGCGAAGAAACGCTTGATCAAAAGCGTTGGCTAGATATCGACATGAAGTTCCATAGCCTGATCTTCAATGCAACAGGTAACGACTTCTATCTTCCATTTGGTAACATCTTAACGACCATGTTTGTTAACTTTATTTCTCACTCTTCTGAAGAGGGAAGTACTTGTATTAACGAACACCGCCAGATTTATGAAGCAATCATGGCAGGTAATAGTGACAAAGCACGCCACGCGTCAGCAAGTCACCTGTTAGAAACAAACCACAGATTACCAGCCGCTAGTTAATTGTTTTCACTGTTATTTTAGCTTTGATCGTTTTGCATTATCGACGAGAGGGCATTCTCGTAAAACTAGGGTAGTCAAAGTTAAAATTACGGTTATTCAAAAGCTAATTTCAGCAGTGACCTCTAAAAAGCACGTTTGATACGTGCTTTTTTTGCATCCAAATTTGATGAAAACCTGACTGGTGTCCAATATTTAATCTATTATTTGCTGTTTCGTTAAAAGCACTAGTAACCAGTATTTTAAGTTATATAATAATACTAATTAAATTATTGTGAGTGTGATTATGCCCCAGTCTCTACTGCCAAATATTCTTCAATTCATAGGTCAAATCGACCCATTCGATAAGATCCCTAAACAAGCACTTCGCGAACTTGCCTCTAACGTGCAAATTACTTATCTCGGCAAGGGAGATGTGGTCGATTTGTGTGAGTCTGGGAAGGAAAAATCGCTCTATATCATTCGAACGGGCTCTATGGAGCAACGAAAATCGGATGGTGTGCTTCGTGCCCGTCTAGGCAGTGAAGATTTGTTTGGCTTTACGTTCTTAGATTCTGAAGTCAACGACGAAAAAGGCTATAGAGCTGTCGCAATCGAAAACACCTTACTTTATGTGATTCCACACTCGGCACTTCAAACGCTTTTCAAAGCCTTTCCAAGTTGCGCAGAACACTTTGCTTCACAGGCGCAGGTTCGCTTGAAGTCGGCACTGGATGTGGTCTGGTCGAATAAAGAGAAAGGCCTGTTCATTCGTAAAGTTGAGGAAGTGGCAAGCGGGCAGGTGGCAATTGTTAAGTCTGAGCAAACCATCCAGTCGGTTGCGGTTGAAATGCTTCATCAACGCTCACCGTGTGCCGTGATCTATGAAGGTGAAACCATTGTTGGTTTGATCACCGACCGAGACATGACTAAGCGAGTGATTGCCCACGGCGTGAGTACTGATAGCCTGATCTCAGAGGTAATGACGCACTCTCCACTTACTGTAAAACCGGATGATCTGGTGCTGCATGCGGCCTCTATCATGATGCAATTTAATATCCGTAACTTGCCCGTTGTGAAAGAGAATAAGGTCGTTGGTCTTCTTACTACGTCTCATTTGGTTCAAAACCACCGTGTTCAAGCGATATTCTTGATCGAGAAAATCAAATACGCGGGCAGCGTGAAAACCATGTCTTCGTTCACCTCAGAGCGACAAGCTATTTTTGAAGCGCTGGTGGAAGGTAAAGTGGCGCCTGAAACCGTCGGCAAGGTAATGACCATGATTATGGACGCCTACACCCGTCGATTGATTCAAATAGCGATTGATAAGTTAGGCCCACCACCGTGTGATTTCTCTTGGATCGTAGCCGGATCGCACGCACGTAATGAAGTGCACATGTTGTCGGACCAAGACAGCGCGATTGTTCTTGCTGACGATGCAACCGACAGTGACCGTATTTACTTCAAACACTTAGCGATGATGGTGACCAACGGCTTAGCAAGCTGTCACTACCCATTATGTCCAGGTAAATTCATGGCTGCGACGCCAAAATGGTGTCAGCCACTCAGTGTATGGAAGCACTACTACAAGAAGTGGGTGGCTAACCCAGAGTACGAACGCTTGCTTAATATCAGTGTGTTCCTAGAAATTCGTACTATCTACGGCAACAGTGAGTTCGAAGGTATTCTGCGCGATGAGCTGCATAGCAATATTCGCGGTAACCGTGAGTTTTTAAGCACGCTAGTGAAAGACGCGGTCAATACCAACCCGCCACTTGGCATCTTCAATAGCTTAGTGCTAGAGAAGTCAGGTGAGAATAAGAAAACGTTGAACGTGAAGAAGTACGCGATCAACTTGATTATCGACTTAGCGCGTATTTATGGCCTTGCTGTGGAGTGCGATTTGTCGGCGACTGACGAACGTTTCGCTGCTGCCAATGAAAAAGGCATGCTGAGCGACGATGCATTCAAGAACATTCTGGGTGCTTACCAGTTCATTCTCTCTTTCCGTTTTGGCCATCAACTTGAAGCGCTGAAGAACGGGGATGTGCCTGACAACAACATCAACCCAGATAGCTTTGGTAGCTTTGAGCGTAAACACTTGAAAGATGCCTTTAGGATCATTGCTGACCTTCAAGAAGCGGCGAAAATTCGTTTCGGAGCACGTTAATGAAGCTATGTTCAACTAATAAATGTTTAAAACGAATGCTAAACTATTTTCACCCGCTTGAACGAATTAAACGCAAGCGTAAGCAATATTTGGGTACGGTTAAGCTGCCAGAAGCGTTACATGATCTCGTAGATCAGCCTTGCCCTGAAATGACGGATTTGGCCAAAGACAGCGACTATATCGTGTTGGATCTCGAAACCACAGGCTTAGACAGCGAACAAGATCTTATCTTGTCTATGGGATGGGTCGATGTGGTGAAAGGACGAATCGATTTGGCTTCTGCCAAGCATATCTACCTGAACAATGATTCTCAGATTAACGCTGAAACTGCGGTGATTAACCACATCACACCACAGATGCTGGAAGAGGGCGCATCTATTCATGATGCGATGCTCACTTTCTTCGAAGCAGCGAAAGGCAAGATTATCGTCGCGCACGCGTGTGTAGTCGAAGAGAAGTTCATTAGCCAATACCTTCTTCGCTGCTACGGTTTAAGAGCGATTCCTCTGCTTTGGCTTGATACCTTGTGTATTGAGAAAAGCATGGAGAAAGCGATCAGCAATCATGAAGAAGTCGATTTAACCTTGGCAGGGACTCGCGAAAGGTACGGGCTTCCTGAGTACAACAGCCACAATGCATTAGCCGATGCCGTTTCGACAGCGGAATTGTTTTTGGCTCAGCAGAAGCGAGTTGTGCCTAACGATAATGTGACCGTTGCCTTTCTCTATCGGATTAGTCACTAGGAAAAAGAGCTGCAAGTGCGCGGCTCTTATTTTACTGATTTTAAAGGAAAAAAAGCCAGCGATTAAGCTGGCTTTTGTTTAGGTCTTAGAAAATTAGGACAGTAATTATCTTAGATTATTCATGTAGCTATCGATTAGAAGCTGTAAGTTAGACCAACACGGCTACGCAGTTCACGAGTCGCTTTAGTTGATGAAGTGCTCACATCACCAAACTCTACATATGGTGCCCATTGACCCATAATATGGCGAATGCTTGCGTTCAACTCGTAGTTGGTATCGTCGTTGTCGTAGATGTCATAGCCATCCGCTTTGTAGTAGTTACCTTCTAGACCAAAGCGCCAGTTTTCCATTGAGTAGTTAACGTTTGCCGTTAGACGGTGACGACGTTGATTAGAAACGTTTTTATCAACCGTGATTGGAACACCGTCACTATCAACAATAACATCACCATTGTCATCGAATTGATACTCTGAGCTGCTAGTGTTCTGTCTCATATCGTAACGGTAACGAGCACTTAGGCTTAGGCCATCAACGCTATCCACTTTGTATGTTGCACGAACTTGAGGCTTGTATGTAACGCCAGATTCACGAGCTTCAATTGGCATACCGTAAGTCATTGTCCAGTTATCGTTTAGTACATGACGGTAGTTTAGACCAAGCTCCCAACCATTGTTCTTCAAATCTTCCATGAATTTACCGTCTTCTCCCTTGAATTTCGCTTCGATATCTACAAGGAAGTTGCCAATGCTATCGCCAAGTTTTACACGAGTAGCGTGTTGATCTGTATGACTCTTGTATTCGTGTCTCATATCGAAAGACGCAGCAGATACAGAGCCAGCAGCGAGTACAGATGCCACAGCAATCACGATTTTAGTTTTATTCATGGTATTAATTCCATATTTATATGGTTGAGTATTGGCCATAATTACAAGCCAAATAGAGTAGTTCTTGTCTTAAATGCATTTTGTTTTTGAAATTATTTCTTGGTTATTTCAAATTTGTTTTGCATTTAAATAATACAAATATGGTAGCGATCCGAGGCGTGATGATCTGTGAACTTGATCGTGTTGTTAGGACAAAACCACTATTTACAAAGGGTTACAAAATCGAGTTGTTTCGTTAAGTTGATGTTTTTTAGTGATTTGTTTGGCTGTTGATAATGGTTTTGAAGAGTTTTGTTCATCAATAAATGTGCGCTACAGCAAAAAATTGAACCTTTAGATATCATTTTTATTTGTAATACATTATTATTTACTAACTTTCTGTAGCAACACATAACTTTGCTGTGTTGATTGCATGAACAGACGGTGTGAAGCCGAATAAGTAAGAGTGGTCTTGAAGCTAAATGGATTAAATCCACCGCTTTAAGAACATGAGACATTTACTTGAGGTGATTTAAAGCTCAATCAGAGAAGGTTTGAAATGTAGTAGGCAAGGTAGTGACATAGCCTGCTATATAAGTATGAACTTGATAGGAATGAACTGGGTTCGAATCGTTACCCGTTGTTCTCATCAGCGACAAAGAAGAAATCGTTGAAGTGCTTGCGAAAGCATTTTGATTATTGCTCCCAACTATTCTAATTATAACTTCTGCTTTCATCTAGAAAGGTAGGAGATGGTAGTCGAAGATCTACCCTTGCGCTCATGTTGATACAGGCAACATGAGCGTTTTTTTATTTGAAATTTGAGTAGAGAGTCGTGTGCGGCTCAATAAGCGTGTAAACCGCGGCTTAAGAATAGGCTTTTAGGTTGATGACAACACGCTCAAGTGAGTCTGTTACAGCATCAAAGCCACGAACATTCACGCTTAATCACATGAATGTTCGTTTCTCTTCTCTTGTCTCTTAGTTGCAGACGTGTAGCTGCAAACTTTAACAGCAGGCGTTTAGTTATATCAAAGAGCTCCGTGAGAGCTGTTCTTGAGGCTTAGCTTTCTGTAGGCATCCACACCTGTTTAGAGGTGACTTTGTGATCTTTAAAGGTCAGTTCTTCAACTTTGTCACCGTTAGTATTCCAGCGAGTAAGTTTTCCGTTCGCGACTTCACCTTCATCAAACTTCGCTTGGCTGGCCTTATTACCGTTCGGGTAGTAGTCCGTTACCAATCCATCTTTTTGTCCGTCGCTGTATTCAGCTGTCAAGCTTTGTTCCCCATTGGGATACCAGCGAGAGGCGGTGCCTGATAGTTCATTGTCTTTATAATTGAGTTCTGCTTTTTTCTGTCCGTTTGGATACCAGGTTTCAGCTTTGCCTTGCAGTTCACCTTTTACGTAATTCACTTTAGAAGCGACTTGGCCATTCGGATACCAGTTAGTTTCTAGCCCAAGTTCTAAGCCATCGGCAAACTGAGCTTGGGTCGCGACTTGGCCGTTATCGAACTTCTCTTCAAATTGACCAGTGAAAGGTTTTGAATGGTTTACTTGGTAAGCCACGCCTTTACGCATCTGTAAGTAGTCAACAGCATCTTCACGCGGTGTTGCTGCGTAGCTCATAGAAGATACCGTACTAAGAGCAATTAAGATTGGAACGTATTTCTTCATAATGACACCTTTTTATTGGACGGGGAAAGTGTAACGGGTGTGTTAAAAGCATTTCACTTCCGTGTATCCCTGTCAGTATCTAATAGTGGTTTTCAAGTTTTCATTATTGGCTGCCTAATATAGGGAACTTTTAAAAGCAAATTATCGATCTTATTTGTACTACAAATATATTGGTTTAATTCATTTTTATAAATTATATCTAACGATATTTTTGCTGCTCTTCTTTAAGCTTTGATCGTCAAGAATAATAGTTTTTAACGATGAATCTTCGATTTTTAGAGACTTTGTTCATGTTTTTCGGGGTTTTGGTCGAAATTTAGTGCGGATAACTGCACTGACTTGAGGAATTGCGCTCCTAGGTGGTGCAACTTTGAACTCGATCACTTGTATGATTAATTGAGTGTCAGACTGTAAGATCATTGTCACGCATTTGGATTATTGTAGTACAAATATACTTGCCATTTATTTATAGTGACCTCAACAAAAAAACATAAATAAAAGGTCTAACGATGGAACTCAATACCCTGATAGTTGGCATCTACTTCCTATTCTTAATTGCGATAGGGTGGATGTTTCGAACGTTTACAAGTACGACAAGTGATTACTTCCGTGGGGGAGGTAATATGCTGTGGTGGATGGTAGGTGCAACCGCATTTATGACCCAGTTCAGTGCTTGGACATTTACTGGTGCAGCAGGTAAAGCCTTTACCGATGGCTTTGCCGTAGCGATTATCTTCATCGCGAACGCATTCGGTTACCTAATGAACTACCTTTACTTCGCTCCGAAGTTCCGTCAACTGCGTGTTGTGACGGTAATTGAAGCGATTCGTATGCGTTTTGGTAAGGTGAATGAGCAAGTATTTACTTGGTCTGGTATGCCAAACAGCGTTATCTCTGCAGGTATTTGGTTGAATGGTCTAGCAATCATCGCATCGGGTATCTTCGGCTTTGATATGACAACGACGATTGTCCTAACGGGTCTGGTTGTACTGGTGATGTCAGTGACGGGCGGCTCTTGGGCGGTAATCGCATCTGACTTTATGCAGATGGTTATCATCATGGCAGTAACGGTGACATGTGCAGTCGTTGCTATTTACCACGGTGGCGGTGTTACGCAGATCATTAGCGACTTCCCAACGGATTCGTTCATCACGGGTGACAACCTTAACTACATGAGCATCTTCAGCATCTGGGCTGTGTTCATCTTCTTAAAGCAGTTCAGCATTACCAACAACATGCTTAACTCTTACCGTTACCTTGCTGCAAAAGATTCAAACAACGCACGTAAAGCAGCACTGCTTGCTTGTGTACTAATGACGCTTGGTCCAATCATCTGGTTCATGCCTTCTTGGTTCATGGCTGGTCAAGGTGTTGATTTAGCAGCTGCTTACCCAGAAGCTGGCAGCAAAGCCGCTGACTTCGCTTACCTTTACTTCGTTCAAGAATACATGCCTGCAGGTATGGTTGGCCTTCTGATTGCCGCTATGTTCGCAGCAACAATGTCTTCAATGGACTCAGGTCTAAACCGTAACTCAGGTATCTTCGTTAAGAACTTCTACGAGCCGATTCTTCGTCCTAAAGCGACAGAGAAAGAGCTAATGGTTGTTTCTAAACTAACGTCTACCTTCTTCGGTATCGCGATCATCTTGGTTGCTCTGTTCATCAACTCTCTTAAAGGTCTGAGCCTTTTCGACACCATGATGTACGTGGGCGCATTGATCGGCTTCCCAATGACAATTCCAGCATTCTGTGGCTTCTTCATCCGTAAAACACCGGATTGGGCAGGTTGGGGCACGCTAGTTGTAGGTGGTGTGGTTTCTTACTTCGTTGGTTTCGTTATCACTGCGGACATGATTCAAAACTGGTTCGGTCTAAATGAACTAACTGGCCGTGAGTGGGCTGACCTGAAAGTGGCTATCGGCCTTATCGGTCACATCATATTTACTGCTGGCTTCTTTGTTCTTTCAACACTGTTCTACAAGCCTCTTGCTGAGCACCGTGAGAAAGACGTAGACAAGTTCTTCAACAACCTAGCGACGCCACTAGTTGCTGAAAGTAATGAACAGAAGAAACTGGATAACAAGCAACGTCGTATGTTGGGTTCACTTATCGCGGTAGCGGGTGTGGGCGTAATGACTATGTTCGTACTGCCAAACCCAATGTGGGGACGCATGGTATTCGTTCTGTGTGGCTTGATTGTGTTCTCTGTTGGTCTGTTACTTGTTAAAGCAGTCGATGACAAAGTCGAGCAACAAGACGAAGTGACTCCAGCCGAAGGCTAATTTAATACGCATCCTAAATAACATCACGGCCACCTGAACGGGTGGTCGTCATTTTTATAATCCAAACTTTAATGTGAGATGTACGATGAACAAAAAATTATTATCGGTAAGCATTATTAGCGCGTTCACACTCGCTTTTGCAACAGGCTGTACAACACAAGAAAAAACAGCACCCGTAGTCAGTGTCGCTGAACAAGCTACGCCTGCTGTTAGCGAAATTGACCGTAGTTACCTATTGAGCAGTGACCGCTTAACAGAGGTAGATGGCGACACTTTAGCCGTTGCTTCGGAAGAGCAAGTGGCTGCGCTTAAAGCACAATTTGAAAACCTAAAAGATGGCGACGAAGTGGTTATCCCTGCCGGTAAATACGCGAACTTAGGTCAAGTGACGATCATGGCGAATGACATCACTATCAAGGCTGAGCAAGCAGGCTCTGCGTGGATCACTGGTTTGATTCAGTTTGAACTGAAAGGCGATGACATCACGCTTGATGGCTTGGTATTTACTGAGGGCGGTCCTAACGAACGCTTTGGTGCAGTACGTATGATGGGTAATGGCAACACGCTGCAAAACTCAACATTCTACTACTTCAACCATGATTACACGTACGAGCCAGACGAGCGTCGTTCTGAGTATCCAAAGTACCTATGGGTTTCTCTATGGGGTAAAGATGGCAAAGTCATCAACAACCGTTTCGAAGGTAAGCAAAAACGCGGCACTTTGATCGGTGTACAAAAAGATGACACAGCCGACAACCACCTGATCGCAAATAATATCTTCATGGATCAAAAGCCTAACCAATTCAATGAATTCGATATCAAAGAAGCGATTCGTTACAACGGCAACAGCTGGGAAGCGATCCGTATTGGTGATTCTAAAGCTTCACAGTGGGATTCAAGTTCTAAGTTCGTGAACAACCTGATGATCGATATGGATGGTGAGCGTGAGCTTATCTCGATTAAGTCGGGCGACAACATCATCTCAGGTAATACTATTTTCCAAAGCACCGCGCTTATTTCACTGCGTCACGGAAAAGGCAACACGGTTGAGAACAACATGATTCTTGGCAATGGAAAGCGCCTAACCGGCGGCGTCCGTATCTACGATGAAGATCATGTGATTCGCAATAACTACATTGCAAACACTCGAGGCCGCGATGGTTTGATCGAAGGCAACGCTGACCTACGTGGCGGCATTGTTATTAACACAGGTATTATCGACGTAGCGAATGGTGAGCAGCTAGATCAATCGGTGAAAGGCAAAGAGCTTAATAAGCAGTGGACACCGAAAAACATCACGATCGAGAACAACTCGCTAGTTGATACTGAGTGGGGTATTGTTTACGGCAACCAAAGCCACCGTGTAAGTTTGTTTGACAACGCAGAAGTGGAAGGCATTTATGCGGGCGTTGATGTGGCGTTCAAACACAACGTGGTTGATAACTCGCAGTCACCTGAGTTTGTAAGTGTCCGTGCAACGCAAGACTTCCCATTAGTTGGCGCAACCTACACAGACGAAACTTACGTAGGTCAAGTAACGGATTCTGAACTGATCGAAGGCTACTCGGTTGAGCTACCAAAAGTCGTTGTAGAAAATGGCATTAACGCTTACCAAGGTGAAGGCGCAGACGTGTCTAAACTTGCGGTTGTGACAGCTGAAACAGCGGGTCCAGACTACGTGCTTGAGAATACGACTAAGTAAGTTATTAGTTAATGGCTAATGGTTAATGGTTTAATGGCATGAGTTATCAAATCAATTCACGATAGCTGACCTGACCTGACCTGACCATAACACTTAAAAAGCCTCAACAGATAATGTCTGTTGAGGCTTTATCGATCTTAGGTCGTGATCATCTCAATCTTACGTCGAGACTACTGTGATTTATACTTATGCAGTAGATCCCAAGGGATATGACATAAGTGGTGATCTTCAGGGAAGTCACTTAAGTGATGCTGGTGGATGTCGTCGCTGGCAACATAATTGGTCAACGGCAACACCTCAACAGCGATACGGTCGGCATCATCTCTTGAAGAAATATAGTGCTTAGCTTCGGTTAAGTGTTCTGCATTAGTGCTGTATACACCTGTGCGGTATTTCTCTCCGACATCGACACCTTGTTTATTCAAGCTGTAAGGGTCGATAATCTCAAACAAGTGTTCCATCAAAATCGTGACTGACGTGATGTTTGGATCAAATTCAATTTGTACGCACTCCGCGTAGCCATTGTAATCGCTTTGTGTGCCGTCGCTTTGTGTCGTTTTGTTCTCTGTTGGCTGGGCGCTTCCATTAGCACGGCCTGCTTCTGTGCTGATAACACCAGGAACGTACTTAATAAATTCTTGTACACCCCACAAGCAGCCGCCAGCTAAATAAATTTGTTCCATACTTCTCTTTGAGCTCTCTGTGTTTGTTGATGTTCGTTAGGTACCCGAATCAATACGATGATACCCGTACGTATAAAAAAGCGTCTATAAAAATGAGCGCGCAAATAAAAACAAGCGTTTAGGCATTGTAAACCTGTGCGACTGAACAAACATAAGTTTAATATGATTTGTGATTATATAAGTCAGTATTGCTTTGTCATCAACTCGAATCTCAACATCAAGTGAGCGTTACTCTAAACATGTTTGATCAAATAAAAGACTTCATTAATCCGAGCAAGAACCCAGACTTGACTCAGGCTCATGAATATCAGCGCAAGCATCTTCCTACATTGTGGCTGTTGGGCAAAACGGGGGCGGGCAAGTCATCGTTTATTCAAGCGGTCACGGGCGACTCTTCTGTAGAAGTGGGCAATGGTTTTGCGCCTTGTACCATGACGGCGATGTCGTATGAGTTTCCGCAAGACAAACCCGTGATGAGGTTTCTTGATACCAGAGGACTCAGCGAAGCGAATTACGATGCGAAAGAGGATTTGGAAGAGATTGGTCAGGCAGGTAATGCGTTAGTCGTTGTAATGAAAGCCGACGAACCTGAACAATCCGCTGTGCTTACGGCTCTAAAACAGATTAAGAAACAGAAGAAGATTAAACACTTGTTGCTGCTTCATACGGCGGTGTTGTCTTCCAGTGAACCAGATCGAGCAAGGCAAATTCAGTTCAACACCAACCAAGTAGAGAAGGCTTGGGGTAAAGAGTTTGAATCGGTAGCGGTCGATTTCGAAACGGATGACAACGCTATGTCTAACAGCGAAGCGGTTTACAACTATGACATCTTGTTAGAAAAGCTGAGCAGTATTCTTCCGGTGATAGGAATGATGGTGCAAGACAAAGAACATTCCACGCAAGAAGAAGCCAACTTTGATCAAGTAGAAAACGAAGTGCTTTGGTATGCAGGAAGTGCCGCAGCGAGTGACCTGATTCCGGGTGTTGGTTTGGTGTCGGTACCTGCGATTCAAGCCAAAATGCTTCACAGCTTGGCCAATCAATATGGGGTCGAATGGAATAAGAGAGTCTTTAGTGAGTTGATAGGCACTCTGGGAAGCAGCTTTGCTTTGCAATACGGAATGAAGCTGGGCACTCGACAGTTGATAAAGCTGATTCCAGTTTATGGTCAAACGGTAGGTGCGGTGACTGCAGCGGCAATGAGTTTCGGCACCTCTTATGGTTTGGGTCGCGCGGCTTGTTTTTACTTCTATCATAAGAACAAAGGTGAAGAAGTGTCTGAACAAGAGATGCAGAAGATCTACAAAGAATCTCTGAAAAAAGGAAAGGCGGCGTCGGGTTATGAAGAAAATTAGAAACCTATTTCGATTACTGGCGGTGCTATCGAGCGGACGCTGGGGCATTGCCCTGATTTCGGCGATCTTCCCAAGCATTATCATGATGGGTTTTGGTGTCTTCTTGGCGATCAAATACGGTTATCTACTCGAAATGTCGATTGCCATTGCCGTGAGTACCTTGGTGTTCACCATTCCTTTATTCATTTCTAGCCGTTCTTCAAGCCGCTCTTCAAATAAAGAGTCTTTCTCGAATAAAGAGAGTGGCGGCCTTGGCGAGGATACTGCTGAAGCTGAATCACAGCATAAAAAAGCTGATATCAACGATGCATTGGTTAAGGCTTCGGCTGATTGGTCTCAAAAAGAACTGTCGATCTGGAATGATTCAAAACACCATGTACGCCAACAATTAATGGTCGACATAGAGTGGGGTAACCTAGACCAAACCGGTTTAGAGGTACTTGAATTTGTTGCGAAAAAGTTTGATAAGAAATCACTCGATTTTTCGATTCCTGAAGGGCTAAAGCTGTTCGAAGAGGTCAGCCGACGCTACAAATTGGTAGTGCGAGAGCATATCCCCGGCATTGAGTATCTCAAGGTTTCTTACATCAAAGCGGGCTACGAAGCCTACGATAAATACGGTGAGCTAGAACAGAAGATCTTCAAAGCGGCTATTTGGGGTAACCACCTTAAAAACTTGTATTTGAATCCACTCAAGGTGATTTCTGATTTAGGACGAGAACAAGCGACAGCAACGATGACAAGGGGTGTGGTTGATGACATGCAATACGCCGCCAAACAAGCCTTGTTAGATGAAGTTGCGGCGGTGGCGATTGACCTCTACAGCGGACGTTTCAGCATTGAAGATGAGGCACTTAAAGTGTCTGATGTTTCTGAACTCGACGAACAACGCTTTGCTCCAGAGCTAGAGCCTGTGCGAATCGTGCTGGTGGGACAAACCAGTTCGGGTAAATCTTCACTTATCAATGCACTCAAGCAAGAGTTGGTTGCAGAAGTGGATGTGCTGCCATCAACCGACACTTCAACGGTGTATAACGCGTTTGTCGACGACAATGATGTTCGCGTTGTTGATCTTCAGGGGCTTGATGGCAATCCTAAAACCGAAGCCTTAATGCTGAAAGAGATGACCCAAGCGGATGTGGTGCTATGGGTGCTTAAAGCCAATCAGTCTGCACGTGATTTGGATAAGCAATTGAAAGATAGATTTGATGCTTTCTATGACGATCCTAAGAACATCTCACGCAAGAAACCGATTGTGGTGTCGGTTGTGAATCAGGTAGACAGATTAAAGCCTGTAGACGATTGGCAGCCACCGTATGACTTAGAGAATCCAACATCGACCAAAGCGAAGATCATTGCTCAAGCGCTCGAATACAATCAAACACTGCTGCTGCCGGACATTGCTTTGCCGCTGGCGATTGCGCCAGACAAGGTAAAGTTTGGTTTAGATACTTTAAGGCAGACGTTGATCGAGCGTATCGCTGACGCAAATAACGTGCAGAGAAACCGCCAACGTTTAGAAGCCATGAAAAGAGGCACGTCAGTTAAAGGTCAACTGAATAAAGCAGTCAAAGTGGGTAAGAAGGTGGCACCCAGCGCATTGAAAGCGGCGACACCAAAACTGGCTGAAATGGCCATCAAGCAAGCCGTGAAGAAGAAGTAAGTCATTCACTGCGAATACGGTTCTGGTGAGGTTTGAGCCTCATCAGAATTTATCTTTTCTAGATCGGCGAGTTTTGGATCTTGGCTTTATTAGATGATGGCTTTTTTAGAAAACAGCTATCTTCGCCCCTTATTAGGGCTTTGTTTCCTAAATCAGGGAACTAATGCTTAAAGCTACGATCAGATCATCTA